>JAFSMX010000018.1 GCA_017447725.1 Bacilli bacterium | reverse complement strand
GTCTCTAAAAACAGAGCGTTGTTTTTCGCTGGAAACAAGCATGCCTGCTCGCAACCACTTAGGCTTAGCCGTTAATCCAAGAAACATAACAACATTTTACCTGGATAAAAGAAAAACCCTATTATTAGGGTAAAAAAAACAAATCCCTAGACTGATGCCGTGACACGCATTGGAAGGATTCGTTCTTCTGGTCTCATTATATCAAAGTCTCAATACTTTGCAACACGACAAAGGCAACTTGTTAAAACGCAGAACGGGAACTCCTGACTACTTGAGTCTGAGACGCAATTAAACGGAGGTAACCCAAATGAGAACTCAAAGAAACTGTCTTTGCTTTCTTATTGGCGATCATTGAGCTTGTTTACTTGATATTGGAGTTAATCCGATAAAAAACGAGTGCTTGGCTCACGCACATAAAGCAGTTTCGGATGATCCCGTTCTTGTGTCACATTATAGCAAAGTTTTGTTACTTTGCAACTTGCCAAACTTATAATGTAATCATTAGCGTAATAACATAGTTATTATGTTTTTTTCTTCTTGCGTATATGTGTATATAGTGCTTAAATAATACGCGTTCGCCCAAAAAGGAGAAATTATGATACTTAAGAAAATGAATGGCGTTCAATTTAAAGAATTGATCGTCAGTGGAGCTAAAAATCTTAGAGCCCATTATCAAGAAGTAGACAATTTAAATGTCTTCCCGGTCCCAGATGGTGATACGGGTACAAATATGTGCCGCACAATTGAAGGCGGTGTTAGTAACATTATCAAAGAAGAAAGCAAATCCTTAAGTGATATTGCTAAAGTTCTTTCCAAAGGAATGTTACTCGGAGCTAGAGGTAACTCTGGTGTTATTCTTTCCCAAATCTATCGTGGTATTTGCCGTTCATTTGAAGGCAAACAAGAAGTTGACGCTAAACAACTAGCCGAAGCTTATCGAATTGGTGTGAAGCAGGCTTATGCTGCTGTTATTACACCAGTCGAAGGAACAATTCTGACCGTCTTTAGAGAAGCAACCGAATATGCTGCAAAGAAGATGACTAAGGATTCCACGATTAACGAATTCTTTGAACTTCACTTAAAACAAGCTTCTAAGTCATTAAAAATGACTAAAGAACTTCTTCCAGTTTTAAAAGAAGCTGGTGTCATCGACTCTGGTGGCGCTGGTTACGTCTATATCGTTAAAGGTATTGTGAAATACTTAGGCGGAGAAGTTATTGAAGCCGAACTAGACTTAGGTAAGAAAGATGAAAAAGGTGAAGAAAAACCAACAATTGATTTTTCTGCATTCACTCGTGATGATGAAGTAACTTATGGTTACTGCACAGAATTCATCTTACGTTTACAAACTAAAAAAGTGAACGTTGATGAATTCGATGTTCAAACAATTATCGATATTTTAAATTCCAAAGAAATCTCTGGTGACTCGATCGTCGCCTTAAAAGACGAAGACGTCGTCAAAGTTCACGTTCACACCAAAGACCCAGGTTTAGTTCTTCACAAGATGCGTCAATTTGGTGAATTTTTAACCACCAAAGTTGAGAACATGTCTCTTCAACATAATGAAAACATGACCGAAGAAGAAAAACTTGCTTCTCAAAAGAGAGAACACAAGAAATACGCTATTGTTGCCGTTGCTCAAGGCGAAGGAATTTGTTCTCAATTCGAAGCTTTAGGTGTTGATGTCATTGTTAAAGGGAACCAAACAATGAACCCATCTACCGAAGACTTCTTAAAAGCTTTCAAACAATTAGATGCTGAAAATATTATTGTTTTCCCAAATAACAAAAATATTATTATGGCTGCTAAACAAGCAGCTGGATTATATAAAGCTGCGAAAGTAAAAGTTGCTGCTAGTAACTTCATCCCACAATGTTACTCTGCTCTAACAATGTTAGATTTCTCCAGTGATGATCTTGAACTCATCATGGGTAACTTTAACGCTGCTTTAAGAAACGTTGTTTCTGGTTCAATTACAACTGCTATTCGTAGCACCAGACTCAACGGAGTTAACATCCGTAAAGGTGATAACCTTTGTATTGTTGATGGTAAAGTTGTTGCCTCAACAATTAATAAGTACCATTGTGTTGGTGATCTTTTAAGAAAGATCCCTGACATCCAAGACAAACAACTTCTCACAGTTTTCTTTGGTAAGGATTGCAGTGAAGCCGAACGAAAGAAAAACATGGATTGGGTCAAACAAAAATTCCCTCATCTCGAAGTTGGTTGTGTTGATGGCGGACAAGCCGTTTACAAGTTCTTACTAGCCATTGAATAAAACTTATTCCAATAAAATCAAAAGATTTAATTGTATAAATCTATAGCGAAAGAAAATGGGTAGGTATTTGTATTACATTATTGCTCTAGTAACCGCTGGGTTAATGTTTTTAACCTATTTTCTTGTTTATAAGAAAGCAAATAAACGCATCCACTTAGTTCACGTTATCGTGGCGTGGGGTGTTTTTGCTTTATTCTTCGTTTGGTCTTTGCTCTCCAAAGGGGGATACCTTAGAAACGTTGTTCGTGTCGAGTTATTCTCTCCATTTGAAGGAGTAACAACTGTTGCTTCAACTGCTGATGCAACAAGAATGGCGCTCTTTGGCTATTGGATGTTTATCGTTTTACACATCACAACAATTGTTTCTGCGATGTTTAAATTCAAAGTTATTCATCGAATGGAACACATTATCTCCCCAGTTCTAGCTTTGTTCTGTTTAATTTCCCTTCCTTATTTCATATTTGGTGAAGTTAAAACATTCGATGTTACCGCTTGTGGAATTCTTATTGCGGTTGAACTTGGAGCGATTATTGGTAAATTGATTTATCAAGCAATCTTTGAACAAATTAGCTACAAGATGGACAAATACGAGATTGTTGAACTCGTGATGTGCACTCTTGGAGCTGTTTTATTTACAATGCCAGAATTTCTTCCATATTCATTATTTGGAAACGTCACATTCTACGCTCCAATGAAGAGTTTTGCGACAGGACATCGTTACTATTTGTACATGACATTTATCTTCTTGGTTGGTTTACCAATCTTGTTAAGAAATCGTCGTGGTGAATACGCGAGAATGATTATGTTCTACATTTCTATGGGTGGATTAATTGCCTTTTCTAACGGTTATAGTTTTGCTGATATTATTCATCCATGGGATTGGCCATTACACATTTGTAATACGGCGATGTTTATCTTACCTTTAGCGTTAGTCACTAAAAGTGAGAAAATTTTCTACTTCACGTTCTTTATTAATATTCTTGGTGCATTCTTGGCAATTATGATGCCTGAGTATGCCGATGATACAAACTTCATTGCTCCTCGAGCAGTGGAGTTCTTTACTAACCACATTTTAGCGTTTGCTGGTCCACTTGTTTGTGTTTTAGCAGGTGTATTCCCACGCCCAAAAAAGAAACAATTCTTCTATTCGATGGTTGGTTTTGCAATTTATTACCTCATCGTTTTATTCGCAAATACATTCTTTACCGCATTTGTTCCACGCTATGATGCTCAAGGTAATCTTGATCGATACAACTTCTTCTATATTAATGACGACTTTGTCGCGAAGAAGGTTGGCGCATCTGACTTGTTATATAAGTTTGCCTGGAACTTCGATATTGCTGACAAACACTTCACGATGTACCCACTCTATCAAGTGATCTATTTCTTTGGATTCGTTTTAATGTCCGTTGGAATGTGGTACGTCTATGCTTGGATCTTCCAATTCCAAGATACCTTAATTTATTTAAACAATCGTGCAGCGACCATGAGAATGGATCAGCTTGCTTTAACTCAGAAATTTAATCAAAAGGAGGTTTCGTCTTGTATGAATCCTGAAAGTGTCGACAAATTAGTCATTTCCCATTTTGGGAAACGCTACTCTGAATCTGCTCCATTTGCAGTTCGTGATATTAACTTTGTAGCAAATGCTGGTGAAATCATTGGTTTCCTTGGACCTAATGGTGCAGGTAAATCTACAACAATTAAAGCTATCGTTGGTATTCATCTTCCAACCGAAGGAAAAATCGAAGTTAATGGTTTTGATGTCGCTGTTCAACCAGTTCAAGCGAAACGTCAAATCGGTTTCGTTCCTGACCATTACGCTTTATACGAAAACCTCTCTGGTCGCGAGTACTTAAACTACATCGCTGACCTTTATGAAGTCTCACAAAAAGACCGTGACGAATTCCTTGAAGAATTCTTAGATACACTTGCTATGAGAGAAGCCATTGATAACAAGATGCAAACCTACTCTCATGGTATGAAACAAAAAATTGCTATTATGGCATCAATTATTCATAACCCAAAATTATGGATTCTTGACGAACCATTAACTGGTCTTGACCCAGTGTCAATTTTCCAAGTTAAGCAATGTTTGAAACGTCACGCTGAAAAAGGAAACATTGTTTTCTTTTCATCTCACTTAATTGATATTGTGGAGAAACTTTGTGACCGTATCATTATCATTTCTCACCATCAAGTTGTGGCTGTTGATAATGTCAAGGAACTCACCGACAAGGGAGTTAACCTCGAACAATATTATATGGAGAAAACAGGACAAGAAACTGGAAATTAACGATGAAAAAATTCCTAGCAAAAGTTAAACATTTTTTGCAAAAGTCCACTCAATCTGTGAAGGGATTCTTTCAACGCGTCTTTAGAAAAATTGCCTCTTATAAGTTGACAACACTTGTGTTGATGCAATTAAAAGACAAATGGAATTTATCGTTCAAAAACAATAAGAGAGCGGCTATTTTCAAACTGTCCGCTTACTTAATCTTATTTGCAGTTTTAACCGCACTTTGCTGGTTTATTATGTACTTTATTGGCTCGTACCTCCACATCTTTATTGGATATCGAATCCCATTAAATGCAATGATTCCGGTAATCGGCATCTTAACCGTATTTGAAGGTGTTTCAATCTTAATTGGTTTAACACGCTCATTGTTCTTCGCTAAAGATAATGTCGTTTTAATAACATACCCAGTTAAATCCAACACATTATTTATTTCCAAACTTATTGTCTATTACATCGACGCCTTAAAGAAATCATTCATGATGTTTGTTCCAATCTTAATCGGATTTGGAATTATTTATGGATACGGTGTTGGTTTCTACTTCTTAATCGTCCTTTTGGATTTATTCTACATGGCGGTGATTGTCTTGATCTGCGGATTATTAGCTATTCCAACTTGCTATGTTTTAAGATTCATTGACAAGTTTAATTTTGTGAAAATCTTTGTTGCTTTAGCTTTAGCTGGAGCATTCATTTATGTCTCAATTTTAGTAATCGGAATCATTCCATCTAACATCAACCTCATGGAAGAATACGATAAGTTCTCTAAGAGTATGAATAACTTCTTGTTTAACTTCTCTCAAACATTTACTGTTTTAAGATCAATTACAAGAATGTTCCTTGGAACAAATGATGGCTTATCCATGTCATATGCTTCAATTTATACACTCCTTGGTTTAGCAATTATGATTGGTGCAATCGCCCTCTTAGTTGTTGGAAATGCTTACTTAAGTAAACCGTTCTATACCAAGATGATTGCTACATCAAATATCTCCAAGAAACCTGTCACAAAACCAAGAAAAAACGTTCGTGTTTGGAATTGGGTTTCTGTTCTTAAATACGAGACATTACGTATTATACGTAACGAGAAGATTATAATCGCCTCATTAGTCTGTATTATCGTTATGCCAATTGTCTCAATTTTAGCTAACAAGATTTATTGTTCAATTAACACTCGTTCAACAGGTGCATATTACATCTATGTCTTTAACTTCATCTTTGTTTTAATTGTTTTGTTCTCGCACAATACATCAACTTCATACATTTACAGTAAAGATGGACCAAGCTGGCCAGTGAATAAGACAATGCCAATCAATCCAAAGATTTCTTTACCTTTACGTTTAATTTATAACGCATTAATTTCATTAGCCATTATGATTCCTGCTTGTATCATTTTCTATAACAACTGCAAGGATCCGATGTTCTCATTACCAATCATGATCATCACCTTATTCATTTTGTCATGTTTCCATATCTTGCTTTCAGCATCTTATGACTACTCACACTCCAAGAATAAAGATAAAGCCGATATTGGTAGTGAAATCGTTACTGCCCATGAGATGGCTTCATTAGGTTTTGGTTTTGGAATTACTGTCGCGTTCCTTTTAATGATGATCCTCTTCCACTTAACTGGAACAGTGAATCCTAATATTCGCTTATTAATCATTTCAGTACTACTACTAGGATTTGAATTATGGTTCTTCCTAAGGAAGATTCGTTTAACATATCAGGAGAATTAACGTATGAAAAAGTCATCAATTTTCTTATTATTAATCGCGTTAATTGCTTCGATTTTCTACGTCTCGTTCTATGGTGCGCAATCACGTAACGACCAGTTTAAGTCATATTTAACTTATGCTGAAATCACAGGTTACACACTTCGCGGAAGTGATGAAGAACTTCCAGTTGAAATTTATACTGATGATGACACTCATAAGACATATAAAGAAATTTATTTACCGTTTGACCAACAAGATGGTCTACCTTATTTGTATATCAGCTATAACGTTGGTCCGAAGGAAGCCACAAATGCTGATGCGTTTGAACTAAAAATTACTTCTGAAGTTCCTCAAGCACTTATTGATGGGGAAATGAGAGATCTAGTTACTCTAGATCACAACATCGTCACCTTTTATGGACCATGTTGGGTTCGTGTCATGTTACACACGATTGATGGATCCGAACTAACCGACAATGTGCGTATTAAATGTTACGCTGTCGAAGAGGACGATGATTAAAATTGGATTATTTGCACTTAGTGCTAATAATAAAAAGAGAAAGAAAGGAAAATAGAGATGAATAAGAAAAGTATCTCATTAGCAGTTGTTTCTTTATTCTGTGCCACAGCTTTGCTTGCTGGATGTAGCAAAAACGGCACTGACGAAGTTAAAGAAGTTGCTAATATGAAAATCTCTGGCATTCCGACAGCTTACCAAGTTGATGAAACAATCAATTGGTCAGCTCTTAAAGTTTCTGTGTCTTATAAAGACAATTCCAAAGAAACTTATGCTGGAAGCCAAATCCAATACGATGTGACATCTGAAGTTGCTGATACAACAAAACTCGTTGTTTACACATCTGGCTTACATGATCAAACCACTCTTGCCGAGGGCGAATATAACATTGAAGCCGCTTTTGCAACCAAACTTACTGAAAAGTATTCACTTGGTCGTATCGTAGTTGGAAAAATTACCGATGATAAATACACACTTGACTCATTCGAAGCTCCAGAATTCGTCGATACATATAGACAAAAAATCGCTGATTCTCAAGCTCACCCAGAAGAAGAATCAAGCTTCAAGTCAACAAGTGATTTATTTACTGTTGGTACCAAAAATGTTTTCCGTTTCGTTCCACGCGCATCATTTGAATTAAAAGGTGCCACTGGCGGACACGCAAAACGTTATACAAACTATGAAAAGAACTTCTTCCTTAAGGAAGTTAAGGCTGATAGTTCCAAAGTTGACGCTGATGTTAACGATTACTCCATTCCAGCTAATCAAAGCGGAGTTCAATTCAATGAATCTGCTGCTGGCAAAAAATTCGAATTAACAGTTACACCAAAAGATAGTGGATTTGCTGAAGATAGTAACGGACATCCAGCTGTTGTTACTTTCGCATTCCAAGTTAAGAGCGGATTAAACGTTTATACCGCAAAAGAACTTGGTGCATTAAACCTCACCAGCAAGGGTCTTGCCTATAACGCCGATGGAAATCATAGTTATGTTGCTCACATTGGTAAAGCCGATGCTCAACCAGAAGCTGGACGTACAAAACATTATTACACCGAAGGCATTCGTACTAACGAAGTTGATAAAGTCTTCTACGATAAGCTCAAAGGCGACTATGCCTATGTTGATACCGCTGGACTTTGGAAAGATTTCTTAACATATGATGAAAATACAAATCCAAACGGTATTTTTACTCCAGAAGAAATTACCAAATATACCGACATTAAAGGTGTCTTCTTCCAAAATGAAATTACATTAAACAAAGAAGACATTCCAGCTGATTACTTCATTACAGCTAACGAACCAGGAAACCTTGACGGTTATGCTGATATGGAATGTTTCCGTGACGGTGCTGAAATTTACACCCCAATCATTAACGCTGCTGAAAATGGTGATGACCGTTCACAAGACGTGGAAGTCAATGGTAACTATTTCATGCTTGATAACAAACTCCCACTTTGTAAATCAAACAGAGGTGATGCTGCTAACTCCGGTTTCCACACTTATGGTACAAATACATCAAGTGTTATGGGAACCTATGATCCAGGACACGCCTCATTATTCAAATTCTGTGGTATTGGTGTTGATCGTACCGATAACTGGATCTATAAAAATAAAGACCTTGTTAAAGGTGCTAAAGGTATCTTGAAAAACCTTAACACCAAAGGTGTTATTGAAACAGTTACAGGTGATAATGTCCTTAGCGTTACCGCAATGATTGCAGCTAAAAACACCTATTGTAGTGCCGAATACAAAAATAACATTATTAAGTCATATCAAATTGGTTTATTCCCAGATAAGATGATTCAGGGTGAATTCTTAACAGAAACAATGGGAAGTAAGACCTATAAATATAACACACTTATTGAAAACTGCCGTGTTTACGACTGCTCTAACTGTGCTATTTGTAATTACCATAATTCTGGTACAGTTGTGAAAACATCTGAATTCGCTCGTTTCGGTGGCGCCGCAATTCTTAATGCTGGTGATATCGAAGAACTTAATACTGATGGAAATTATTGGCCATACGCAAAGCAAATTCGCGATCAAGAAATTGATGAGAAGGGATCTAGCGATATTGACCCATATGCAGCAACTTCTGAATTTGAGGATATTTGGCGTTCCTTCACCTACGTTGACGAAGCTTCAAGCTTAAGTTTCAACAACTATGTTGTCGGTTCAGAAGCTTACTTCACAGCTGTTGGTATTGCTACAATTATGCCGGAAGTCTTCCAAGCTATTCTTCCAGGATACAACGAAATCTTTAACAAGATTGGTCATGCATTCAGATTTGAACAACAAGGTAAGAATGTTTATAACATTGTTTCATTAAACCTTGATGGTCATGACTATGTCATGTCTAAAAATAGATTCTGGTATGGTGATGTCGTTATGTATGCTGACAATGATGCCAAGAGACTTGATGCTGGTTGTAAGACCGAAGAAGTTCCATTTGCTAAGTATCAAACTATTTACACAATCTTATCTTCATTGAGCATGTCTTGCCCTGCAATCTTCTATACTGAAAAGGGCGATGTGTTTGCTTCCAAATGGAATCCATATGAAAATCCACAACCAGGAGCAAATGATTACTTCTTTACAGCTGATTCTATCATCGCATTCTTTATGGGTGGTGGAACTGATACCTCATTATTACAACCACAAGTATTTACTGATGCAAACGAATCGAACACAATAAGTGTTCTTCTCCCATCAGGAAATACTACAATTAACGCTGTCTTCGAATTAAAGAAACTCAGCGCTTAATTAACAACTCAATTCTAAAAGAGGCGACATTAGTTGCCTCTTTTTTCGTGTCAATGTGTATAATATACACGTATGATAGTTGTTAAAAATCTAGTCAAAAAATTCAAATCACCAAATAAAGATGAAGAAGTAATTGCTTTAGATCATCTATCTTTAACTTTACCTGATAAAGGATTTATCGCCATTTATGGCGCTTCTGGATGTGGTAAATCGACCCTTCTAAATGTTTTAGGCGGATTAGATTTAGCTGATGAAGGTGAAATGATCGTTAATGGTCGTAACACCTCGAAATTTTCGAAAGGTGATTGGAACTCTTATCGAAACCAAGAAGTTGGCTTCATTTTTCAAAACTACTATCTTTTACCTCACTTGAATGTTAAAGAAAACATCGCGATTACTTTACAAATGTCTAAACAAACCAAAGACATGGATAAGAAGATTCACGATGCTTTAGTAGCAGTTGAACTACCAAAATATGGAAAACGTTATCCAAAGCAACTTAGCGGTGGTCAACAACAACGTGTTGCGATTGCGCGTGCTTTAATTACTAATCCGACCATTATTCTTGCTGATGAACCAACTGGTGCTCTTGATGAGAAATCTAGCAAGATTGTTATGCATATCTTAAAAGAGATTTCCAAGGAACATCTCGTCGTCATGGTGACCCATAATGAGCGTATGGCGAAAGAATACGCTGACCGTATGATTGAAATCTCCTATGGAAAGATTTTAAATGACGAAAATCTACAAAAAGTACCGCAAATCCCTGTTAATCGAGAGCCTTTGAAGAGAGTTCATCTCCCATTTTCATCATCATTTAAATGGTCTTGTCGAAATGTTATTAAGAAAAAAGGAAGATCGATTCCAATCGCCATTGCGACTGCGATTGGTCTAGCTGCGGCAGGTCTAGTTTTATCCATGACCAAAGGCGTGAATGACTTTGTCGCGCAAGCCCAAAAAGAAGCCATCGGAGACTACCCAGTTTATGTTTCTTGCTATCCAAAATCATCTAGTGAATCTAACAAGGATAACTTAGTCGAATTTCCAGATGCTAACGAAATCATCATCGAGAAATCTGATTATGAAGTTCAAGAACACTATATCTCGATGCAAAAACAATTCATGGATTACATGGATGATATGCCAAAGGATTATTACGCTGGACGACAAACAAACGAATCTTTAACGTTTAACTTATTTACTTCTCCATCTTCTGGATCATATGAAAAGGTGTCTTCAACATCCTATACAATGTCGATTGCGCCTTACACCAAGAAAGATGAAGAAGGTAACGATGCTTATAAATTCATTAAAGAGCAATACGACGTTCTTGCTGGACATCTTCCAGAAAACAATGAGGATTTAACTCTTGTCCTAGATACATTTAACCGTATAGACCTTGGTTATTTAACCAACATGGGTTTTGATACATCCGGTGATAATATCACCTTTGATGAAATCCTTAACAAAAAGGAATACCGTGTTGTTTCTAACGATCACTATTTCATTCAACACGAAGAAACAGAAGGCGAATACAAAGGAAAACATTATTACGAACCAAAAGGTGACTCGGAATATAAAGATCTCTATGAGAACCATTCCGTCCACGAAATGAAAATTACCGGAATCATTCGTCCAAAGAAAGATTCTCCAAACCCACTATATAAAACGATTTTGTTGTACAACCCATCATTCCTAGAAACAGTTATTCGACCAATTAATAGTGCCTCACAGATTGTTAAAGACCAGAAGGAATACGGAACTACGTATAACACCCATTACAAAGAGCGAAAGGCTTTTGAGGATACTTATGTGAATGGTCGAGCTATTACAGCGAACTATCAATATGAATCTCGATTAGTTGATATCGGCTCATCAAGTCGTGTCACCGCGATCTACTATTACACAGCAACATTCCAACAAAGAGCCCAGATTGCTGACTACATTGATAAGTACGTTAAAGGCATGGATAAAGATTCTGATATCGTCTTAAAAACAAAAGACTATCTAGAAACCGTTACAGCAGCCTTCTCTTCAATTGCATCAACATTCTCATCAGTGATGTTAATTTTCTCCCTTGTAACTATCATTGTAGCGATGATTTTAACCGCAATTCTCACATATATTTCGGTAAATGAGAGAAAACGAGAGATTGGATTATTAAGAAGTTTAGGTGCACGGCGTATCGATATTTCGTTGATGTTTATTATCGAGGCAACCATCATTGGAGTTGTCGCCGGTTTACTTGGAATTGGCCTTTGCTTTGGTCTAGCGCCAATCGTCGCTAAAGTCGTTGTCTCATTAATTTCAGCTGCTAATTTAAAAATCTTAACTCCTTCTGCAGCAACATTCTCAACAATCCAACCTTGGGTTGTTCCAACATTATTTATTGCCGCTATTCTTATTGGCGTTGTTGCTTGTTTACTACCAGCCATTGCTGCTGGACGAAAGCGTCCTGCCGAATCACTTAAGGAATAACAAATGAAATTTGACCGTGTTAAAGGAAAATGTGTTGACCTCTCCTTTGAAGGAAAAGGTGTGGTGAAGCTTTCTTATGGAACGGTCTTTGTTGATGGATTATTTCCGGGCGAAGAAGCAGAGATTGAAATTCAATATAAACGCGCTGGAAATTATTTTGGTAAAGTCTATCGCTTGATAAGTAAGTCTCCTGAACGAATTCAACCACGATGTGGTGTTTGTACAGCCTGTGGTGGATGTCAGCTTCAACAACTTTCTTATCATGCTCAATTAGGTTATAAACAACATAAAGTCGAAGATGCTTTAAGACGTCACGATTTGAAAAATATTCGGGTTTTACCAGTGTTTGGTATGGAAAATCCTTATCAATACCGTAATAAAATTCAAGTTCCAATTGGTCGTGATCCACATGGACATATTGTTTCTGGATTCTATCGGCAAGGCACACACAAGATCATCCCAATTGAGCAATGTATGATTGAGGATGAACGTTCTTCAAAGATTATTTATACAATTAAACAATTAATGAAGGAATTTAAGTACGCTCCTTACGATGAAGATCAACAAACAGGCTTAATTAGACATGTCTTAATTAGAACTTCTAAGCATTATGATGAGATTATGGTGACTTTAGTCACTAGACTCGATGAATTTAAAGGCAAAAACAACTTTGTGAAAGAACTTGTTAAACGTTGCCCAAATATTTCTACAGTTATTCAAAATATCAATCACCGAGATACAAACGTTATTCTTGGAGAAAAAGAAAGAGTTCTTTATGGTAGTGGACAGATTAAAGATTCAATTTTAGGAGTAGACTTTTTAATCTCTTCAAAATCATTTTTCCAGGTCAATCCTATTCAAGTTGAAAAACTTTATCAAACCGCGTTTGATTTAGCAAAAATAACCTGCAATTCTAAAGTATTTGATGCTTATTGCGGAATTGGAACAATTTCATTAATCGCGGCAAAACACGCACAAAATGTCGTTGGAGCAGAGATTGTTAAAGAAGCGATTATTGATGCTAAAAGAAATGCTAAATTAAACAAAATTAATAATGCGGAATTCTTTGTTGGTGATGCTGGTGAAATTTATTCTAAACTCCGTTATGAAGGAAGAAAATTCGATTGTGTTTTTGTTGATCCTCCACGAAAAGGATTAACTCCTGAATTTATCGAATCCCTATTAAAAGAGGAACCTCCAACAATTTGTTATGTTTCATGTGACCCAGAAACACTTGCACGCGATTTAAAACTACTTTCTCAAAAATACTCAATTTTAGATATCCAACCAGTCGATATGTTTCCAATGACTTTTCACGTTGAAACTATTGTCGGATTATCTTTAAAGAAATAATGTCTGTCTAAAAGTTTTAAATACCTTGAGTTCTTCTAGTTTCGATAAATATTTTCTTTCATACAATTTACACCTTTTTGCAAGTGTTTTGATTTAGCAATTTACACCTGTTTACAAAACTCAATTTAGAAGTATCTTTTTACAAATAACTATGTTATTTGTTTATGTTTATCAGTCGTTCGACATGTTAAAATGTTCCTAAATTATTAGGGATTATAAATATTACAAATCACTCCGTCGTATCTTGTTTTATTGTGGCTATGTACTGCACTGTGCAGGACATATCAAATTAGCACAAATATCCTTTATTTTGTTATATAAAGAAGATGACTTAGATCTAGGATTAGATTTAATAATTAGGCTTATTAATACTTGAGTCCTATAAATTAAATCGCCGTTTACCATCATACGTTTATTTTTATAACATTTTTGGAAAACAACCACTTTTTAATTTTTTTGGTTCAATTCCAAAAAGTAAAAAAGCCAATAATTTAGTAGCACCTTGAAACAATTTTAAGCTTATTTTTAAAACATAAAGAACAGTTAAAAACACCCAAAATCATCATCGCAAAAAATTATTTGTATTATTTCTTGTAAATGCACACTAAAAATTATAAAATAAGGTGCATATGAAAGATAACACAAACTATTCAAAACTTGAAAAGATTTTTAAAACCAATGGTGGATATATCACTCGTGAAGATGTCGATAACGCTAATATATCATCATGGTTTCTTTCCGATTTTGTTAAAAGGAACAACCTCAATAAGATTGCTCCTGGCTTTTATGCCAATGATAAATACATTGTTGATTATTATTACATCATTCAAAGAAGGTATCCTAAATATATCTTTTCAGGGCTATGCGCTCTTTATCTACTTGGGCTTACTGATAAAATACCAACCGACATCGAAGTAAGTGCCCCACAAAATTACCATCCATCTAGGAGCAAAATCGATTTACTTATTGTTCATAAACTATCAAACAAAAATGTTTATGAACTAGGCATCAAAGAAGTCAAAACAATGTTTGGTAATATTGTTAAAACTTATGATGAAGAAAGAACAATATGCGATGTGATCAAATACCGTGATAAGTATGACGGGGAAACATTTATTAAGGCTATTAAGTTTTATGTTAGAAACATCAACAATCAATCTAAGCTTTTTAAATATGCTAGAGAACTAGGAATCGAAAAGAAAGTTTATGAAGTAATGGAGGTAATGGTTAATGCAGATTAATAAAGATTCATTAAAAACAAGAGCAAATAATCTTTCTAATAAATTAGGCATATCACAAAATATTGTTTATGATAGGTTCTTTTTCGACGCGTTTTTAGCTAGGTTATCAATCTCTCCATATAAGAATAAGTTTGTGCTTAAAGGCGGTCTCTATTTATCAAGCGTTCTTGGAATAGATACAAGAAGCACAATGGACATAGACTTCTATATCAAGCGTCTCTCAATGGAAAAAGAGAACATTGTTAGATTAATAACTGATATAGCTATCATTGATCTTAACGATGGTGTGACATTTAAAGTGGTTGGGTCTAGTGATATCAGGCTTGACGACCAATACGGTGGATTCCAAGTTAAAGTAGTGGGCAAACTCGATAATGTAAAATATGAATTTGGTATTGATGTTGCTACTGGCGATCCAATAATCCCATCAGAAAGGAATTATGATTATAAATGCTTAGTTACTGGAGAGACACTACCTATTAAGGCGTATAGCTTAGAAAGTGTTATTGCGGAAAAATTAGAAACCATACTTGCTAGACAAATCGCCAATAGCAGAAGCAAAGATTTTTATGATTTGTATATTTTAAGAAAACGCAGCTTGTTAATGTTGATAAAAATATCTTAAAGAAAGCTTTTGAAGAAACTTGTAAATATAGAGGTTTTAATATTTCAAAAAAAGACGCCTTATCTTTATTAGAAGAAATAAAATTAAATATTCAAATGAACAAGCGCTGGAACTCTTATGTTAAAAGAGCTAAATATGCTGCTGGTTTGGAATTTGAAGAAGTGATTAATCTTGTTATTGAGTGGATAAATGAAACAGTTAAATAAAGAAGAAATAAGAAAATATTTTGATAGTTTTCATTAAAAAATTTTGAGAAATTATCAGTTCTTCTATTCTTTTTTATGAGGTGCCAAAATATAGACATTATTGCAATTTACATTACCAATGCACATACGAAGTTTTTAAAAATAAAAAAATTTACCTTTAATTAATAATATTATTTATCACCACATCTTTGATATCTACAGTATTAATACTATTAATAAAGGTAAGTTTGAGGGGTCACTTGATGACTCTTTTTTGTTATGAAAATGTATATAAAAAAGGGCGAAAATAATGAAAAGAATTAATGCGGATTTCTATACTGAAGACAAATATGTTGGACCGATAAGCAACTATTGATTTAGATGAGTGCATTAGAAAGTTAAACAATGGAGAAGATGGATTAGATGTTCATGAATCCGCCTTTGAGGATTGCCCAAGTTTAACAAAACTTTATTCGAAGGTCGCTTCTTTAGCAAAAGCTTTAAGTTTAATCCCAAATTCTAAATCAACTTTAGAAGAGGTTTACCTTAGTGGTGTTGGTCAACTCCAAGATAACGCCTTTAAAGGTTATACAGCGCTAAAAAAGGTGGAATTTGCTCAAGGAGTAAATGTATCAAGTCTCTCCTCATCTTGTTTTGAAGAAACTTCTTCTTTAGAAACATTACTTGTTCCTAGTAGTGTCACTCGTATTGAATCTCACGCTTTCCGCTATTCAAACATCAAATCATTAACATTTGAAGATATCTCTTCTTTAAAGAGAATCGAAGAAGGCGCCTTTGAATCATCAAAGATTGAAAGTATCGATTTCACTGGTGCAAAAAGTCTTGTGTTAGAAGATGACGCATTTAAAAACTGTCATCAACTAACGTCTGTCAAACTAAACTATGAACAACTTGAATCATTTAATGATGTCTTTGGACATTGTTCAAATCTTAGTGATGTGACAATTCACTTCAAACAAAAAAGTGATCATAACCTCATTCTTCGTGCCGGATATATGTCTAACTTTGCCTTCGTGAAGAATCTCACCATCATTTATGATGGTAATGAAGAAGCATCATTAAAACTTAATACAGGATGCTTCTCGAACTGTCCACTTCTTGAAGACATTGTTTTAGATAATTGTCACATATCTAAAGTTAGTGAATATGTCTTAGAAAACTGTGTTAGTTTTAAAAACACATACGGCTACTTTAATGATTTAGTCACGATTCCTAGAGGTCTCTTCTATGGATGTAAAAACATCTCTGTTTCATTAAATGGTACAACCTCGATTGAACCACTAGCCTTTGGACATTGTCGTCTACTTGGAACAGTCTATCTACCGAAAACAATCACTAGTGTTGGTGAAGAAGCCTTTGCTTATTGTGAATCCCCAATGTCAATTGAGGTTGAATACACTCTTGAAGAAATGGCGGATCTAGACAAAGACGATCCAACATACGGACCTCAACCATGGTTTAATTGGTCAAAGAACTGTTTCTGTTCGATTACCTTTGGAGTAACACATTAAAAAATAATCATTCCTAATAAGCACCTATCCAAACAAACTGATAGGTGCTTTTATTTGAGATATTTGTTTACAAATAAGACAATATCTAGTAGATTATTTTTTACGTCTTTATAGGAGGGCGAGAATGAAAATTGTTATTGTTAGTGATGTCTTATGTAACGAAGGTAACGGGACAAATGTTGCCACAATGAACCTTGTTCGTTACTTAATGGATCATAATTATGATGTCCGTGTTCTCTGCCCGTATAGCGATAAAGAAGACGATGATCGATTCTATATTGTTCCAACACTTGATTTAAAGATCTTTAACGGATTACTTGACCGCGTTGGAATTAAACTTTCTCACGCTGATGATAACGTCATTAACGAATGTTTGGATGGAGCGGATTATATTCACGCGATTGTTCCGTTTCATCTATGTAACACAGTCATCCGTTTAGCGAATAAATATAATATCCCCGTATCAATTGGTTTTCATATGCAAGCTGAAAACCTCACCTCATATTTTGGTTTGAAGAATTTCGGATTAGTGAACCACTGGGTTTATAAGTACATTTACCGTAATACATTCTCTAAAGTTGATGCGATTCATTATCCAACCAAGTTTATTCGTGACATCTTTGAAAAGAATATTCATTGTCACACAAATGGTTATGTTATCTCCAATGGTGTTAACCCTGATATGAGACCTAGAATTGTGGAAAAACCCCAACAATTTGCGGATAAAATTGTCATTTCTTCCGTTGGTCGACTCTCCAAAGAGAAATCCCAAGACACCTTAATTAAGGCTGTTTTAAATAGTAAACACGAGAAAGAAATTCAGCTTGTTTTAGCTGGACAAGGTTTACAAGAAGGTAAGTTTAGACGTCTGGCGAAAAAGCTCACTAATCCAATTGTGATGCAACAATTTACTCGTGAGGAAGTAGTGGATATTATGCATTACTCAGATATCTATGTTCATCCAGCAATTGTAGAATTAGAAGGCATTGCTTGTATTGAAGCACTAGCTTGCCAAAAACTGACCATTGTTTCGGATAGTAAGAAAAGCGCCACTCGTCTATTTGTTCGTGATAAGAAATGTATTTTTAAGAAACGTAACTATAAATCTTTATCGAAACTGATTGATTATTTTATCGATCACCCTGAAGAAAAAGAACGTATTGAAAAGCTTTATGATGGTTTCGCTGATGAGTACTCTATTGAACACTGTATGAGTCGTATGGAACAAATGATTCTTGAAACCAAAAAACATAAAGATGAAAACTAAATATACCAAAAGTTTTTATCAGTGATAAAATACTCGTGGAAAAGGAGAAATATTATGTTTAAAAAACTAGTTGCTGAATTCTTCGCAACATTCATTCTCGTTGTTGTCGGTTGTGGTGTTGCCATTGGAACAGGTGCTGCAATCGTTCCTACTGCTGCTGCATTCGGTGTTTCGATTGTGATCTTAGCCTACACCGTTGGACAAGTTAGTGGTGGACACGCTAACCCAGCTGTTTCTTTAGCGATGGCCATTCGTGGTGACATTACATGGAAAGAATTTTTCGCCTACTGTGGTGCCCAAGTTTGTGGTGCTTTAGTTGGTAGTGGTGTTCTTGCTTTAATGTTCTTCACAGTTAAGGCCACTGGAAACAACTCACTTGATAACATCGTCTATTATGCCGGTGCAACTGACTACACATTTGGTGTTGTTATGCTTGGTCTATTTGCCGAAGTTGTCTTAACCTTCTTATTTGTCTTAGCTGTCTTAGGTGCAACAAGCAAGAAGGAACATGGACACGTAGCAGGAATCATTATTGGTTTAGCCTTATTTGGTGTTCACCTTTTAGGTATTCCATTAACTGGTACATCTGTAAACCCAGCTCGTGCATTAAGCGCAATTATCTTTAGATTATTTGATAGTTCCGCTAACGCTGGTCACTTAGCATTAACATTAATTGCTGTGATCATCGGACCATTCATTGGCGCTGCTCTTGCTGCCTACCTTTGGAAGAAGATTCAACCAAAAGAAGAAAAATAACCAAAAATAACCAAGAATTGCATTATATTTTTAAAATGATGTCTCTAATTTGGGACATCATTTTTATTTTTTCTTTTGTATTAAATTTTAGGAAAAACTAGGTGTTTATTGACAAAAGACCTAGAAATGCATAAATTATGAATGTGGTTTATACGACAAAAGAACTTCTAAAAAATGGTGAAACAGAGTATTCAATTCGTATGAAATTGAACTCCGGTCTTTTAACTCGTCTTGAAAGGGGTGTTTATGCTACTAGCCAGGATCATGTTATTTATGATGAAGAACTTTTGTGTAAAAAATATCCGAAAGCAGTTATAACTGGTTTATCTGCTTTTTATTTGTATGATTTAACTGACCACATTCCTGATTTCTATTATTTGGCAACAGAACAACATAGTTATCCGATCCGTAGAAAAGAGGTAAAACAATCTTATCAAGATGCTTCTTTTTTTAATGTTGGAATTGTTGAAAAAGAAGTTGGTGGAGTGATGGTTAGAATTTATGACCTAGAACGTTTGTTTATTGAACTATTGAGACTTAAAGAAAAATATCCAAGCGATGTATATTATGAAGTTTTGAATTCTTTTAGAAACATTAAAGACTCCATCGATTTTTATAAATTGAGTCAGTATTTGAGAAAATTTCCAAACGAAGACTCGTTGATTGAAAAAACGATGGAGGTTATTTAACCCTTGAAATATAATCGTTTCTGATAATTAATTGGTTCTTCAGTAACGTTAATTCCGAGAGCTTTTAATGTATTTCGATCAACTTCCGAAAGAATTGTGGTGGAGTGTAGTTCCGATCCTTTTAGTTTAGGTATTTGTTTGAGCGCTAAATCAGCAAGAGGATTGGTATTCGCTTGAATTGACAAAGCAAGAAGAATTTCTTCGGCACGTAAGCGAACATGGTTTTTATGGAAGTGGACTACTTTCAGTTCTTTCACTGGTTCAATAACACTTGGTGAAAGAAGATAAATACTCTTATCAATCTTCGCCAAATGCTTCAAAGCATTTAATAGAAGTGCAGCTGATGCACCAAGAAGACTTGAACGGTGTCCAGTAATAATCTTTCCACTTGGTAATTCAATAGCTTCGCTTGGTTCATGTTCTTTAGCTTCAGTTTCTAGAGCTTTAGCGACACACTTACGATCTTCTGGACGGACATCTGCTTTATTCATCAGCATTTCCATTTTCTCTAAAGCTTCTTCTGGAAGCTTACCTAAGAAGATTTTTGTACGTGTATCGTAATATCTTCGAACGATTTCTCTTTTTGATGCAGAGATAACTTTTTCTTCATCTTTAATCGCATAACCGACCATGTTTACACCCATGTCAGTAGGTGAAAAATATGGGGATTCGCCATAGATTTTTTCAAAAATCGCCTTCAAAAGTGGGAAAACTTCGACGTCACGATTGTAGTTAACTGTAGTCACTCCATATTTTTCTAAATGGAATGGATCAATCATGTTCACATCGTTTAAATCCACTGTTGCTGCTTCATAAGCTAAGTTAACTGGATGGTTTAAAGGAAGATTCCATACAGGGAATGTTTCGTATTTAGCATAACCGGCTCGAACACCATTTTTATTATCTAAATAAATTTGGGATAAACATGTTGCCATCTTTCCGCTTCCTGGTCCAGGTGCGGTAACAACAACTAATGGACGCGTTGTTTTAACATATTCATTTCGACCTAAGCCATCATCAGAAACAATTAAAGGAATGTTTCTTGGATATCCATTAATGTGATATGACTTATATACATTCATTCCGTTGTTTTTGAGTTTTAACTCAAACTCTTTAATGTTAGGAGAGTCTTGATAGAAGGAAATAACAACACTAGAAACAAATAATCCAACATCTTTATATGTATCAACGAGACGCAAAACTTCTTCTTGATATGTTGTTCCAATATCAGCGCGAACTTTATTCGTATTAATATCGTTCGCGTTAACAACAATTAACACTTCCGCTTTATCTTTAATACCTAATAACATCTGTAGTTTTGTATCTGGTTCAAATCCAGGTAAAACACGAGATGCATGAAAATCATCAAAGAGTTTTCCCCCAAATTCGAGATATAATTTGTCACCAAATCTTGCAATTCTTTTCAGAATATTCTCTCTTTGAATTTTTAAATATAAGTTCTTATCAAAAGGAGCTTTCATAATGATAAATTCCAAATCTATATTGATATGATATATCAATTGAAGACAAAAATCATCAGTTTTTTATAATCAATTTCTCAACTAATTTTACGAAAAATTTGTTGAAAACATGTATTTTAATACTAAAAACTTGAAAAAAATACGTTTTTTGTTATAATAAAGCCATGATTATATATCATGGCAGTAAGCAAATAATTAAAAAACCAGTTGTAAATGGTTCTGATGAACATAACGATTACGGAGCATCTTTCTATTTAACAACTGATTTAGAAAGCGCAAAAGTCTGGGCATGTAAACACAACACACCTGGTATTGTGAATGAATACGAAATTAGAAAAACAGAATATGAAAAATTAAAAATATTAAACCTAACCGATAAAGAAAAGTATTCACCTTTAAATTGGATTGCAATCCTTGTTCATTTCCGTAAGTTATCAGGAAAATTTAGAAACGAATATCAGCTATATTTGGATTGGTTAGAAAAATATTACATTGATATCAGTGAATATGATGTCGTTATTGGATATCGAGCTGATGATGCTTATTTTGCTTTTCCACTTAGCTTTATTCAAAATCAGCTTTCATACGATGACCTTGAGCGAATTTACCGTCTTGGAAATCTCGGTGTGCAACAAGCGTTTATGTCTGAACGAGCGATCAAACTATTAAAGTTCATTCGAACACGTGAATGCGACGACAGTTATATTGGAAAGTACTATGAAATAGTTCGGGTAGCTGCAAAAGAATTTGAAGACAGTATTAGTGTAGTAAAAGATCCATATAAAACCTATATCATTAATATGGTTAGAGGTGAAAAATGAAAGAAGAGCACTTATATAATTATATTGACATAGTTGAACGTGTTTTAGCCTACATTTATGTACGTAAAATATTTTTAAGATATGCCGAACACCAAATTTCATATTCACCGTTTTTCCAAGGTTTAGAAAAGGATGATGGTGTTAATAACCTCTATCAGATTGGAGAAGAAATCGTTATAGACATGTTTCCGAAAATGTCACACGATTTTTCAGACATCGGCACATATGTTCAAAGTTTGTGGGCTGCTGAAGTGTTACTTCGGTTGCAGATTTATTCACATTTAACATTCGAAGCAATCTTTATCTACATGCCATTAGATTTAATATATCAATGTTTCTTTGTTTACCATGAAATGGATTTTACTCACATGGAAAAGCGATTCGACGAAGAACGAGCAAAAACATCTGTATTAGGATTCTTGTTAAAACGAAGAAAAATTAAAATGTCTGAGTTGTCTAAAAAATTATCAATCTCGTATCAAACGCTTGTCAGTTTAAAAAATCGTCGTCTCGATATTAAAAAGACTTCGTTTGATACAATTTATAAACTGGCAACATACTTCAATGTTCGTCCAGAAACAATTGCTGAAATTGAAGTAGATAAATAAAAAAATAACCAGGATTTGCTGGCTATTTCTGGTCATCTACGTTTTTTATGTCGGGTTCTACAGGAACTTTTTTCTTTGGAGAAACATGCGTTATCACATTGACCAAAATTCCAACAAGAAGGGAACAGGCGATGGTTGGTAATTCAAATCCATAAAGGTAAATAATCATGCCTCCAATACCTGTGACAAGAATCGAGGAAATAATAAAGATGTTTCTTTGATCGTTTAGGTTAACGTCTTTAAGCATTCTAAGACCACTTGAGGCAATATAACCGTATAAGGCGATTGATAGCCCTCCAATGATACAATTTGGGATAGTTTGGAAGAATGTCATTAAAGGGCCAAAGAAAGAAATTAACATTCCTAAACATGAGGTAACAACAATTGTGATAATTGATGCGTTTTTAGAGAACGCCACACAAGAGATCGATTCTCCATATGTTGTATTTGGACATCCACCAAAGAAGGCGCCAACCATTGAACCAACACCATCACCTAGTAGTGTGCGGTGGAGTCCTGGTTCCTCTAGAAGATCTTTTTCAATGATAAATGATAAGTTCTTGTGGTCAGCAATGTGTTCAGCAAAAACAGCAAATGCTAATGGGACATAAAGTAAAGCGATTGTACCAAAATATTTCCAGAATGAACCTGTCTCAGAAAAATCTCTGAACGCTTGTCCAAGATGGAGGAACGAGAAATCTGGAACCCATCTAATATTTTCAAATGGGGTAAAATCAATGATTTTAATATTATTTGCTCCAGTAGCATTTCCGATAACTGTAAGAACTGCTGCAATTATGTAAGCAACAAAAACACCCATGATTAAAGGGATCAATTTCATAAATCCTCTACTGTGAGTGGCGATAATAACGATGACGAATAATGTAATTAAACCTACTGCAATACACACAATTGGTGAAGCAACTGGAACACCATCTTGAAGAACATTTCCGGAATAGATATTTGCGATGGCGTTTGGCGCTAATGTTAAACCAATCAACATCACAATTGGTCCGATAATTACTGGAGGCATTACTTTAGACACCCATTTTGTTCCTGTCTTTTTAACAATAATCGCTAAAATTACATAAACTAAACCAGCTAAAGTCGCACCTAAAATAACTCCGAAATAGCCAATCGCTGCAGTCGCAGCACCGGCGAATGCGGAAAACATTGATCCCAGGTATGTAAAAGATGATCCAAGGAAGACAGGAGATTTAAATTTGGTGATTAGTAAATATACCAATGTACCTAAACTAGCACCAAATAAAGCAGCACTTTGACTTAATCCATTTCCAACAATTAATGGAAGTGTAATTGTGCCAGCAATAATCGCTAATAATTGTTGAAGTGCGAATACGATTAATCGTCCTGGAGATGGGCGATCTTTTACATGATATAACATTTGCATAGTGAAAAAGATTATATCACTCGGTAGATAGTTATCTAATACTAAATATGAAGTTGGGAGAAGACCTCTCCAACAGGTTCGTTAATTTCTAATGAGACCGTATCACTTAAATACAATGGTTCTTTATTAATCACAACAATATGTTTACCACGGAAATAGTTCACTAATCCAGCAGCAGGATAAACTCTTAATGAAGTACCGGCAATAATAAGAAGGTCAGCATTTGAAATAGCCTCAATTGATTGGCGCAATATATCTTGGTCTAATCCTTCTTCATATAAGACAACATCTGGTTTAATTAATCCTCCACATTTTGGACAATATGGAGTTCCCTTTAATTTCATAATCTCTTCAAGTGAATAATGCTCACCACAACGTAGACAAGTGTTACGGTGAATTGAACCATGAAGTTCTAAAACATTCTTACTTCCAGCAAGTTGATGAAGTCCATCAATATTTTGCGTAATAACCGTCAATTTTCGGTTATTTTCGAGTTTTGCGAGGAATTTATGTGCAGCGTTTGGTTTCACACCTTTTGGCACCATGAACTCTTTGTAGAACTCATAAAAAGTATCTGTATGTGAGAAGAAATAAGTATGTGAAAGCATCTCTTCATAACTTGTTCCGTATTTACTATGGAGATGATATAAACCATCTTTGCTGCGGAAATCTTTGATTCCACTTTCCGTGGATACTCCGGCGCCGCCAAAGAAAACAATTCTTTTTGAAGAATCAATCAACTGTTGAAGAGTTTGGATTTTATCGTTCATAAATTAATTATGAATCAAACTGGAAAAGAATGAAAATTGTTTATTAAGAAGTGTGTTTAATAATTATTAAACACTCTTTTTTGTTGTTTTAAACCTCAAGATTTCATGTAAAAATAGAGACATGATTACCAAAACCGTTATTAAAGATTATGTCTCTAAAAAATGCCCTTATTTAGTGAAAATGGAGCTAGAGGATAAAACCTTAGTCCAACTCTTAGAGAACTCAATTGATTCTAGAAAGAAGTATCAAGAACTCGCCGAACAAGAAAAAGAAATCAGTGTTGAAGGAGGAGATGAAGACGAAGGTTTTAACTTAGTTGAGATTCTTCGAGACTATCCTCATTTAACTAAAATAATTAAGAAATACGAGAGAAATCTCCCAAAAAACGCTGTTGAACAGTTAATCGAACAATATAATGACGATCAAATTGTTTCAAAGCTTTCTCGCACATATTTTGAAAATAAATATGGAAAAGAAAACTGTCGTCGTTGTGATGTCAATGAAGATGGAGAGGATTTCTATAATCAATCAGCAGTGGTTCATCTGACAAACAAATATCTCAATGATCCAACTGTAAAAGTGATCTTCGAAGGCCAGATTGAATTAAATGATCTAAGAGCACGTTTTGACGTATTAATTAAAAATGATGACGGCTCGTTTGATATTGTTGAAGTTAAAGGAACAAACGATGTCTTCAAACATCCTAAGAAAGCTCCTGAGATTGATACAGCTATTAAAGACAAATACCTTTATGACTTATTATTTCAATATCACATCTATCTCAAAGTTCATTCAAATATCCGTAGCCTCTTTTACATGTTCACAAACCGTGAATATGAAATAAAAGAACATACATACCCAACAAGTAATAATGAGTTAAATGACTTATTTATTTTAAAAGACTTCATTAACCTGAAAGATGGAACAATCTCTTTAAGAGAATATTTCGATGGCGACTATTATATTGATGATTCTTTATCAGACGAAGAGAAAGAAGAAGTATCGATTGAAGGTATTATTGATAAGATCCATCAAATTGAGAAACAAACAAAAGTCGTTCCTCAAATGTCCTACTTTTGTCGAAAAGGACCAGCATGTCCATTTATTTCGATGTGCTTTGGAGAAGAAGCAGAACAACCTAATTCTGTCTTTAAACTAACAAATTGGGGTTCCTATGGAGGATATTTTGGAAGAACTTATCGAATCATCAATGATGGAATCTCCAAAATCTCCGATATTAATCCGGAACTATATGAATTTAGTGAATTTAAAAGAAATGGTGAAAGAAGTAACGCCTACTCGCAAATTCAATATCAAAAAGGCGTAATAAAAGAAAAATATCTTTTAGATATGAAGAAAATCGAAGAAATCATTAAAAGAGATTATTTAAATGACCAAATTGATTATCTTTTGTTCTTTGATTTTGAATCCTTCCAATATCCAATTCCTTTAGTTGAACATGTTGGTCCGTGGAAACAAGTTGTTTCCCAATATTCGATGCATATCGTTAAAAAAGGTTATGATCTAGGTAAACACGATTTTGCTAAAGGTAGTGGTGGTCTATGTCAGCATTATGAGTTTATTGCTAATCCTGACGAAACGAAATATGAAAACCCATCTATTGCTTTATATCAAACACTCAAGAGTCAGCTGGAAGAATTTGGTATCGATCCTTTTGCCAAGAACTATCGAGTTGTTGTTTTTAACCAAAACTTTGAAAAAACACGAATGAAAGAATTCAACGAAGATTTTGCTACTATGGCAGACTTTGATTTACTGCAATTTGTTCGTAATTTTAACGAAAATGTTGTTGATTTGCTGGATTTTTTCACTTCTGGAGGAATGTATTGTAGAGACTTTAATGGACGTGGATCTTTAAAGGTTGTTCAACCAACATTAGCTGATGATGAAAACGTCAAAGAGTTTTACAAAAAACGTTTGCCATTTGATCTAGGCTATTCACTTGACTACCACAAAGGTGACAAGTGCCTCGTTTATAATGGTGGGATTTGCTTAGACTTATATAAATCTTTATTAGTACGTAGTCATTTAGGTGAAGAAAACCCAAATTTAAAAACCAAAGATCTACTTGCTGAAGCCCTTGCTTATTGTAAGATCGATTCGTGGGGAACCGTGATTATTTATGACATCCTTAAGAACGTTTATTTAGGCACTTTAAAACTGGATGCTAAAGTAATTTAATAAAAAAACAAGAATTAAAACTCCATTAAAAAATCCAGCAATTCTTGGATAAACATCAAAAATTTTTGAAATTTTAAAATCATCAAACTACAACAGCAAATTAATTATAATATGCTGTTACTTTTTAGTTCTTATTTAATTTCGTTAGGGAAATATATAAAATATTTAACTGATGAAAATGATAGTTTCACTGAGAATATGAAACGTATCAAAGATTAGTTATGAAAATATGGAAATGGTAGTGAAATTAAAACCAGTTGTTAAATCTTACATTTGGGGTGGGTCATATTTTCAACAATTCAAAAATATTGATTTAGATGTGGTCTCTGAACTATGGGAACTTTCTGTTCGTGGTTTAGATTCTTCGATTATTGATTCAGGTAAGAACAAAGGAAAACGACTTGATGAAATTTTATCTAAAGAAGATATTGGTCCAGTCGCTGATCAGATGCCATTTTTCCCATTATTAATTAAACTAATTGACGCTAAAGAAAATCTTTCTGTACAGGTTCACCCATCGGATGAGTACGCAATAAATAAGCTCAACTCTTTCGGTAAAACCGAAATGTGGCACATCATCAACGCTGATGAAGGATGTGGCTTATATGTTGGTTTCAAGAAAGATTACTCAAGAAAAGAAGTTGAAGAATCATTAAACAACGGAACGATTCTTGATCTATTAAACTTCTTTAAAGTTAAACCTGGAGATACATTCTTTATTGAAGCTGGAACAATCCACGCGATTGGTAAAGGAGTTCGTTTAATCGAGATTCAACAGAACTCTGATATCACCTATCGTTTATATGATTATTTACGTAAAGACAAGAACGGAAATTACCGTGAGCTTCATATTAAACAGGCTTTAGATGTCATTAACTATAAAAAGTATGAAAAACCACAAGTTAACCAAGAATTGCTGGCTAAATCCAAGTATTTTACTGTTAAACGCGTTGAATTAAATCGCGAGCTTGAACTAGTTGCAAACAAGAATTCGTTCATCACATTTACTTTCCTTGATGGAGAAGGAGAAGTTGATGGTATCTTATATAAGAAGTTTGATACATTCTTCCTTCCTTACGGACATTCATGTCACATTAAAGGAAAAGGAACACTAATCATTTCTGAGGTCTAATATGGATTATCTAAAAGAGTTAAGAAAACGTACTAACCATATGCCACTAGTTCTTCCTCATTCAGTGGTCATTTTGTTCAACGAAAAAGGTGAAGTTCTTCTTGAAGAGAGAGCAGATGATGGTTTCTTTGATTTTCCTGGTGGCGGAATTGACCTCAAGGAAAGCGCAGAAGATGCTGCTCGTAGAGAGCTTAAAGAAGAAACCGGTTTAATTGCTGATGAATTAGAACTTTTCAAAGTCTACTCTGGAGAAATAACCCATTATGTTTACTTTAATGGGGATGAAATTTATGGTGTGGATCTTGTCTACACTTGTCATAAATATCATGGAGTAATGAAACCTCAATTAGAAGAAGTTAAATCTCTCAAATTTTATGATTTAAAACATATGCCCGAAAAGATGTCGATTCGTAATAAACAAATCATTAAGGATTTACTAAAATGAAAAAAGAAATTGCTATTGGTGTTGATATTGGAGGCACCTCGATTAAGGGTGCTGCTATCACTAGTGAAGGTGAAGTTTTAGATGTGTTTGCTTTTGATGTAGATAAAGAAAAAACACAAGAACAAATCATTGAACAATTAATCGACGAAATTAAAAAATATACCGCAATTCACGGTTATAATAAGGAAAATCTCCTCGGAATTGGTGTTGGAATTCCAGGAACAATTGATACCGTAAATGGAGAAGTTATCTACTCTAACAATTTACGTTGGAATCATCTTCCAATCCAAAAAACGATGGAAGAAGGAACAGGCTTTGAAGTTCGTATCATTAACGATGCTAAAGCTGCTACTTTAGCTGAAAATAAATTTGGCGCAGGTAAGAAGCACAAAGACTTTGTTTTGATTACTTTAGGCACAGGGGTCGGCAGCGGAATTATCACTAACAACAAACTCCTCACCGGCAATAAAGGATATGGAGCTGAACTGGGTCACATCATGCTTAGACTTGATGGAGAACCATGTACCTGTGGTCGTAGTGGTTGCTTTGAAGCCTATGCATCTGCAACTGCTCTTAACCGCGATACTAAACGCATGATGGACCAACATAAAGATTCTTTAATGTGGAAAAAATTAGAAGAATACGGATGCATGAGTGCTCGCGTTTCTTTTGATGCTGCTAAAGAAGGCGATAAGTACGCTTTAGAAGTTGTTGATAACTACTGCATGTATCTAGCAGAAGGATTATTAGATATTTGTAATGCCTTCCGACCAGAAGTCATTGTTCTTTCTGGAGGAATTGCAAAAGCAGGAGATTTCCTCCTGTCTAGAGTGGTTAAACACTGTGAGAAATATCATTATGGATATGATGGATTACCAAAGGTTGGTATCGAAATCTCTAAGCTTGGTTACGATACCGGAAAAATTGGTGCAGCATGTCTATTCTTTGAGTAGGTAAACTTATGGATCAAAAGATAACAAACGAATATCTTCGCTGGGTTAACAAAGTTAACGAAGACAAAGACTTGGTTAAAGAACTTCAAGATATAAAAGATGATGAAAGCAAAATTGAAGATGCTTTTTATTGTGATTTAGAATTCGGAACAGGTGGACTTCGTGGTGTTCTTGGAGCAGGAACAAATCGAATGAACATTTATGTTATTCGTAAAGCCTCTCAAGGATTATCAAACTATGTTAATGAACACTATAAAAACGGCAGTATTGCGATTAGTTATGACTCCCGTATTAAGTCTGACGTATTTGCTAGAACTGCAGCAGAAGTTTTTGCAGCTAATGGCCTAAAAGTCTTTATTTATAAAGAGTTAATGCCAACACCATGTCTAAGTTATGCTGTTCGTGAACTACATTGCTCAGCCGGCATTATGGTGACCGCATCACATAATCCAGCCAAATATAACGGATACAAAGTCTACGGAGAAGATGGCTGCCAGATTACAACTAATGCGGCAGCAGAAATTCTCTCTTATATTGAAAAGCTCGATATCTTTGAAGATGTTCAGCACGGAGACTTTGATTCATATTTAAAAGAAGGAAAAGTTGAATACATTGATGATGAATTAACAACTAGATTTATTAATCGTGTCAAAGAAGAATCCTTGTTATTTAATGAAGAAGTAAATAAAGATGTCAAAATCGTTTACTCACCTCTTCATGGTACCGGATTAAAACCAGTTACAAGAATTCTCAAAGAATCTGGATATAAAAACATCATTGTTGTCAAAGAACAAGAAGAACCAGATGGAAACTTCACAACTTGTCCTTATCCAAACCCGGAAATTGCTGAAGCAATGCAGGTCGGAATTCAATATTGCAAGAAATACGATGCTGACTTATTAGTTGCCACCGATCCGGATTGTGACCGTGTTGGCATCGCTGTTAAAAATAAAAATAATGATTATGTCTTAATGAGTGGTAACCAAGTTGGTTGTCTCCTTCTTGATTATGTCTGCTCTCAAAGAGTTAAACACCAAAAATTACCAGCAAATCCGGTATTTATTAAGACTATTGTCACAACTGATATGGCGAAGAAAATCGCTGATTATTATGGAGTCAAAACTCTTGAAGTCTTAACTGGATTTAAGTTTATTGGAGAACAGGTTCTCTTCCTTGAAAAAGAAGGAAAAGAAAAATCATATATTCTTGGATTTGAAGAATCTTATGGTTATCTTAGTGGCTCTTATGTTCGCGATAAAGATGCTGTTGATGGAGCATTCCTCATTGTAGAAATGTTTACTTACTATAAAACAAAAGGAATCTCCTTATTAGATAAGTTAGATGAATTGTACAAACAATTCGGCCATTATAGTAACTACCTTAAATCATATGAATTCACCGGCTCAACTGGATTTAAGAAGATGAACGACATTATGGAGAAATTCCGCCATGATGTTACTCAAATCGGAGACCTTAAAGTAAAAGAATTATTAGACTACTCCAAAGGTCTAAATGGATTGCCAAAATCAAATGTTATTAAACTAATTTTTGCTGATGGATCAAGTATTGTTGTTCGCCCAAGTGGAACCGAACCAAAACTAAAAATTTATGTTTCTCTTCTCGGACGTTCTGAAGAAGAAAACTCCAACAAAAACGCCATATTATTCAAAAATATTGAGGAATTGTTATGAATATTTTAATGATTGGAAACTCCTTTAGTGTTGATGTCTCAACTTATGTTCATCAAATTGCTGAAGCAGCAGGAAAAGAAATTAACATCTATGTTTTATATATCGGAGGTTGTCCAATCAAACGTCACTATGAAAATATTCTTTCTGGTGAAAAAGCATATGAGTTCTATATCAATGGAAATCGTAACCCATCGATGTGGTGTTCCATCCAAGAAGGCTTAAAATACACTAAATACGATTACGTTACCTTTCAACAAGTTAGTACTGATTCTGGAGATGAAAAATCTTTCTATCCAGAACTCCCATTACTTTTAAAAGAAGTTCGTAAATTTACTGATGCCAAATTTATTCTCCACATGACTTGGAGTTATGGAAAATACTATGAACATCATAAGTATGGAAAAGACCCGTTAGATCAAGACACCATGGATAACGATATTTTCCATGCTTATGATGTTGTTTCTAAAGAAGTTAATATTCCATTTGTGATTCCAAGCGGAAAAGCTGTTCAACAAGCTCGTTTAGTCTATGGAGATGAATTAAACCGTGATGGATTTCATTTAAATGAACGAGGACGCACACTCACAGGTTATGTTTTAGCTTATTACTTCCTAGGTAAAGGCATTGATGTATCTAAATTTAGGCCATCAGGTCATTCATACGACGATGTAACTCCTCCAGTTGATGAAAAGGAATTACCAATACTTAATAAAATTGCTAAAGAAGTCTTAAAAGGAGGTCTTCTCCATGGTTAATGTAGAAAAGAAAATCTTTCGAAGTACAAAGTATTTAATTTATTATCCAAAAAAATTTGATTCAAAGAAGAAATATCCTCTTTTCTTCCATCTTCACGGATCTGGAGGAAGAGGTGAAAACTTTGAAGAGTTCAAAGGTTCCACAATTCTAGCTTTGCTAGATAAAGAAGATACTCCATTAAGTGAAGCAATCTGTGTTTTCCCGCAATGTCATAATGACACATGGTTTACTGATTTTAATGAATTAATGGATTTCTTTGATTATATTCGTCAGTTAGATTTCGTTGATCAATCTCGAATTACTGGTTCAGGTATTTCGATGGGCGGATACGGCATCTATCAACTTATGATGAATAAAGCTGAATACTTTAACAAAGCTTTTGTTTGTTGTGGTGGAGGGATGTATTGGAACGCCTGGAGAATGAAAAACATTAAATTCAAAATTTTCCATGGCGAACAAGACACCGCGGTCTATCCTGAAGAATCTAAGAGAATGGTTGCCAGGTTAAAAGAAGCTGGCGCAGAAGTAGAGTTTAATCTTTTCCCAGAATGTGACCATAATTGCTGGGATAAAGCTTATACAAATATTGACAATCTAAAGTGGATTGTTGAGTAGATTACAAATTCTTTTCTAATATTTCCTTAAAACGAAGTTGGAAAAAACGTACATTTTTATCATAGGCAATATCTCTTTGTTAATTGTTTCCATTGACTTTCACTAATTTCGTGATGGGTTGTCTCTTTTTTAGCTTGAGAGTCAATTGCATCAGCAAGATTCATATATAATCCATAGTCGTTTAATATATCTGCCTTTTCGGCTTTATCGACTAAATATTGCATTGTTTTAGAAAGTTCAAAATCGATCTTTACATCATTATTGATGAAGTTATATTTGTGGTTTCGGTATATATCTTCATTAATTAATGAAATAATGTATTGATTAATGTTATCAACCGAAGAAATTTTGTTCATTAAAATTTGATCATCTTTACGAATCCTAATTTTAAGAGTCTTGTAATGATCTTTAATGAAATCATTGATGTATTCTTGTTGATTAAACATATGTTTACCTCTGACCAAATTATATTACATTTGGGGGCAAATGTAAATTAATAATAAAAAAAGGACTTTGTTCTTTTTCATATAATTTTAATTTAGGATAGGAATGGTTTAAATGCTTGAGCGAATAAGTGACCGAGTTTGACTTGGGATTCTGTGTCGTAGTGACATAAATCTGGTTCATCAAATGGTTCTTGATCTGTATGTAAACCTTCTGCTTGAGTATCGATTAATAAATTGTATTCGCTTTTTGCAGCGAATGAACGTTTGGAATCATTAATCTCTTTAGGATAATCCCATACACCATCCATTTCATTAATGGTGGCATCAACAAAGACGAGATTATTGCCTCCGGTGTACTCCGCTAGATCAGAACGAACATTTCCAACAAATTTGTCTAAATGATTTTCGTATTGATTGTTTTCATAATATGTCTTCCAAGCATCTCCTTCACCTTGCATCCAGCAGAACGCTCTCAGAGTTGGTTCACATCCATGTTTAACAAGATTTGCCATCTGTAACTTAATAAAGTTAATAAATCTTGGATACATTGGAGAATCCTTTTCCATCCAGTCATCTTTGAGGTTAGATGCTCCACAAGCATATTTAATAATGAATAGTCTATTTCCGTGTGATTCAGAGAGCTCTTCGGCAATACCAATCTCCGGGCCAAAGGTGGTTGATCCATTACCTTGACCAAGCATTACTTTTACAAAATCTAAATTCTTACATTTGTTTTGTGAATAATATTCATTTTTTCCGTATTTGTTTTCTTTGGTCCAGCAGTCATAAGCAATACCGATATTTTCAAATCCGTTCATATACTTTCTATAAGCTGCTGCTCCAATCGATCGAGTGATACAGTTGTTATGAGAAATACCAACTCCATTAGATTGTCCCGAAACAATGACAACATCAACTGGACCAGGTAAAAAATGATACTGTTCCTTACTGGTTGATGATGTTGGTTGAGGGGTATTAGATGAGGTGTCTGTTTTGCTGTTATTACTACAGCATGATAAAGCAATTGTCATAGGCATAAATAGGAAGAATTTGGCGAGGTTTTTGATCTTCATATTTCTATTTTAAACCTCTTAAAACATAAACAAACAAGAATATTTTGTAAACCTTTTGGGAGTTTGTCTTTCTTATATAAATAAAATTAATAAGGAATAAATAAAAATTTCGACATAATCGATTATTTCATGAAATTTTTCTTCTTAAAAATGTTTACGAAATTAGGTAAACTTTTGCCATTTGTTTACTAAAACTTGAATTTGTTTACCTCTTTGTAAAACAAAAGAAATGGAAAAAGTTTTATAATAATATCGTCAAAAGGAAAATATTCCATGACAAAAAGCATAATGCAAGGAGAGGAAACAGAATGAAAAAATCACTGATATTTTTTCCAGTTTTCATGCTGCTCCTTGGCGGTTGCGGAACGAAGTCTGATACGTCTGGTACAGGTACGTCTGTAACCCCAACTAGCAGTGTTGCCCCCGCACCATCTTCTAGCGGTGTGGCTCCTACATCCTCACAGGACTCATCCCATAGTCCTGTTCCTTCATCTTCGGAGACTCCACCAGTCACTCAGTACACAATTACGTGGAAAGATGATCTTGGTAATAATCTCAAAGTTGAACAAGTTGCTGCAGGCGTAGTTCCTAGCTACGGCGCAGTTCCAACAAAGGCTTCAGATGCTCAATACACTTACACATTTGACCATTGGAACCCAACTCCAGTCGCGGCAACTGCAAACGCTGTTTATACAGCAGTATTCTCTACCACAACCAATAAGTACACAGTTCGATTCTTAGATGGTGATGGTAATGAGTTGTCTAGTGAAAAACTCGACTATGGTGCAACACCAGAATATGTTGGCGCTGATCCAACTAAGACCCCAAGTGAATCGAAAGTATACGCATGGGATGGCGGTTGGTCTCCAGCTATTGCTCCAGTTACGGGTAATGCTGACTATCAAGCAACATTCACAGAAAGTACAAGAAAGTATGCCATTACGTTCTTAGACGGTGATGGTAACGAACTTACCACTGAGCAAGTCGATTATGGCGCAACTCCTGTTTATTCAGGATCAACACCAACAAAAACTGCTGGTGCTCATTGCTCCTATTCATGGGATGGTGGTTGGGATCCGGCTATTGCTGAAGTTAGTGGTGAAGCAACTTACACAGCAACATTTACTGAAGTTCCAGAACAATTAACTGTTCGCTTCCTCGTTGATGGCAATGTTTATGACACCCAAAATGTTAATTATGGTTCAACAGTAAACGCTCCAGCAACCGATCCAACAAAGGATCCAGATGCTGAAGTAGCTCGTTATGTCTTCAATGGTTGGGATGCTGACTTAAGTCAACCAATCACTGAAAACAAAGACATCAATGCTAAATGGATTGAATACGCTGTTGAAGAAGTAGTTGATAACTTTGCTTCATACGACGAAGATCATCCAGTCGATGATAATACTGGTTGGGAACCAGTTAAATTGGATGGTAGTTGGGGTCCAACAACCGCTCCAATTGACATTTCTGAAAACTCCATGGAAGGCGATCAAGCTCTTCGCTTCCTTGGATACCGTAATGGTCTTGATTTTGGTATCAGAAAAACATTTGATAATGATCAACCAGCAAGATATGCAAACGCTGTAAAGATCAAAATGATGACTCCATCAGATCTTAAATCTGCTGCTCCAAAGTTCATAATGAACTTCACAGTAGATATGATGGGAACTCCACTTGGAATTACCCTTAAACACGCTATTCCAGCTCAAACAGCTGAATGGTTCGAAGTCGTTATTCCATTTGCCCATGATCAATGGCAAATTTGGGATCAAGAATACGGAAGCATTGCCGATATTGCTGCAGGACGTGGATTAACCAGCCTTGATCCAGCAATTATTCCAACAATGCTTGATGACTTTATTATCTATGTGGCATACCCGACTGGTACTCCACAAAGATTTGCCACTTACATTGACTCCGTTAGCTTTGTTACAACAGATTCTGCTGATGTGACAGTTAATGACTTAATGAGTTCATATACACGTTATACAGGTTATACAACCACTGGTAACGTTGCTCGTGTTGATATTACAAGTAATACAGAAGCACATTTCCGAATTATTGATATTGCAGACCCAGTTGATATTCAAGGTGAATACAGCGTTAACGGAAATAGTCTTGTCTTTAATTCCTATGTTGATGGCCTCCTTGATTACGAAGGTCGCATTACAGATAACGGACAAAAGATTAAATACGTTTCTGTTAGTAGCAGTCAACCTGCATTACTATCTGCTCTTGATGGACTTAACTTAAATGCTGTTCAAGTTCTCGAAGACGCCGAAAGCTACTCTGCTGATGGTGTTGGTTATAGTGCAAGCCACCCTGAAGATACAAGATCCGGTGCTCGTGGTGCCTACTTTATGGAAATTTATCAAGGATCCTCTGGGGTTCAATCACCATTTGGCAAGGGCGATTGGAAGTTAATGGGCAACGGTGAACAAGTTAAACTCAAAAACGATGCTAATGCCCATTCTGGAAGTAAATATCTTGCTTTCCAGAGCTTTGGTAATAACGCTCGTTATTTACAATGGAATCTCTTTAAAGGTAATGGTGACTTAAACCGCTATCGTGGTGCTAAGTTATCATTCTGGTTGAAGTCTGCTACTACACCACTTGTGGATAAGCTATATTTCTATGCTTTATCAAAATATAATCCAACTCAAGGTGATATTTATGAACCACAACCAAGTAGTTGTAGGAGATACGAAATTAACTCTACTATTCCACAAACTTGGACACATTACGAATTAGACCTCGATCCAAATGGTGTCTATTATGGATTCGCAATGTTACAAAGATGTGGTAAGGCTTCTTGGTTACATCTTGATGACGTGGAAATCTACACAGCAGACCCATATGCTGAATATAAAGAACCAGTTACTGGTGTCACTCTTGATGAAGATGCAGTGAATCTTGAAAAAGGTCAACAAACGACATTAACTGCTACTGTTGCACCAGTTGATGCCTATAACAAGAATGTTACTTGGTCATCCGATAATCCAGCAGTTGCAACAGTTAGTTCTGCTGGTGTTGTCACCGCTGTTGCTGCTGGTAATGCTACTATTACTGCTACAACAGTCGATGGTGGCTTTACTGATACATGTGATGTTACTGTAACAGCTCCATTAAAGAGCTATCCAGAAGGCACATATAAAGCAGTTGCTAGTATGGGCGGTGCAGATCACACCATTGTAATTGCATTGGGAAATGAAGCTAATGGCTTAGTTGCCGTTCGTATCGATAACTCCGATGCTGTAGCAACTGGTGTTGTTTGGACAAGCGGTACAAAGGAAATCTCCATTGCTACTACTGGTTCATTTAGTTCATATACTTACGGTACGATTACCGCAACATATGACCCAGCAACCGATAAGCTTATAAACATCGCATTCGGTGGAACAATTTCCGCTGGTGTTCCAGACAATGGACACATTGAAGCCGACTTTGTCCCAATGTGGGAATGCGATGGTTCAACATCCGAACTTCAAGCGATGTTCAAACGTCGTTATGACGCTGGTTCCGGATGGCAAGTTGATACAGGCAATGCTGATCGTTTCACAAGTAACACTACAGAATTTGTTTCTGGTACTGGTTCAATGAAACGTAAAGCCCATGCATCTTACAAGATTGCTCACTGTTTTGCATCAGACTTTGATCCAGCTAAAGCAGTGAAGAATGTCCACTTCTGGGTCTACAATCCAGGAGAAACCGATATTAATTTACGTATCTGGATTTACAAGGGCGCTGGTTTAACTAGTAATGCTGAACTAACAGCAAATGCTCGTGTTGCAAAACATGGTCAATGGACATACATCTCCCTTGGCACAGATGCAACAATCTACAATTTCCAAATTGCAGTGTTTAAAGAAGGCACTAACACAGACGTCAGTCCTTACTTATCATTTGATAACATTGCAGTATTCTAATTAAACAAACTGACCAATGGAGGGGGAGTCTATCTTCCCCTCCTGAGGTCGTTATAAGAAAATGGGAAAACCAACATTAGAACTAATTGCCAAAGAATGTGGTGTCACAAAGGGATTAGTTTCTCGTGCTTTAGCTGGTAAAAACAATGTCAGCGATCAAACACGAGAAAAAATCATTCGTAAAGCCACAGAGCTTGGTTATGACACAAAAAGATTACGTAATTCAAAATCAAATTTATCTCACGTTCTTCTTGTGACATCAACTCGAATTCTTTTTAAAGAAGACTTCTGGCAACCAATCATCACTTCCATCTCTTCGACACTATCAAGACAAAATCTCATCGTCGAATACATGGTTTTTGATGAAGATAATGTTGATTCTAATCTCTTAAAGAAACTGAAAGACTCCACTTGTGGAGCGTTCATTGTGATGCACGTGACAATTAAAGAAATAATGGACATCCTTTTGACAAAGAACAAACCAATTGTCGTCGTTGATCCAAAGAACTTCTATAGTGAAGCCACCCAATTTAAATTCTCTAACTACGATTCAACTTATACCGCAACGCAAAGATTAATTGAACAAGGTCATAAAAACATTGCCTTCTATGGAAGTGATTCTCATTCCACATCATTTAGAGAAAGACATGAAGGATTTATGGCTTGTATGGAAGCCCATAAGGGTCAAGTCCAATCCTACTCATTAATCTTTGATAATAAGAATAAGAATTTCGCAGATGAGACGATGTTAACAAATGCGTTAACAAAAAAACCAATCACCGCGATTGTCTGTGCTAACGACATCATCGCGGTCAACGCCATCAAGACCATCTACCGTCTTGGTAGAGTTGTTCCAAAGGACATTTCGATAATCGGATTTGACAATATCAAAGCCGGTGAATTAATGACTCCTGCTCTCTCGACGTTTAATATCCCACGTCAACAACTCGGAGAAGAAGTCGCTCGATACGTCACTAACGTACTCAAGTACAACCGTATCAAGTTATCCCAAGTTGTTGTCCAATGTGACTACATCGAGAGAAACTCCAACCGAAAAATAGGAGCTTAAAAATATGAAACATCAAATCTATGGTAAAGAATTACCTAACATCCCATATGAATCTCGACCAAGTGGTTGTACTGCTCCTATTTGGAGATACTCAAAAAACCCAATTATCGAAATGAATCCTTTTGAAAACGCCTCCCGCGTCTTCAATAGTTCTGTTATTCCATATCAAAACGCCTTTATTGGCGTGTTTAGAGCTGATACTAAGAACGGAATACCATTCCTCTTTTTAGGCCGCTCAAAAGACGGATTGAAGTTTGAGTTTGAAAAGGAACCAATCATGTTCCATGACAAAGATGGAAAAGAAATCAAACTTGAATACGCTTATGATCCAAGACTATTAGAGTTGGAAGGTGAATACTATGTTATCTTCTGTACCTCAAATCATGGACCAACTCTTGGAATTGGAAAAACCAAAGACTTCAAATATTTTGAACTTCTTGATCAACCATTCCTTCCATATAACCGTAACGGAGTCTTATTCCCACGTAAGGTGAATGGAGAATATCTCATGCTTTCTCGTCCAAGTGACGATGGTCATACAAAATTTGGTGACATCTTTATGTCATCATCAAAAGACCTCGAATACTGGGGTAAACATCGTCATGTCCTTGAAAGAGGTTATGAGTGGTGGTGCGGCACTAAAGTTGGTGCAGGACCAGTACCAATTGAAACTGATTTAGGTTGGCTCCTCTTCTTCCATGGTGCAAACCTGACTTGTAGTGGACTTGTCTACTCCATTGGCGCAGCGATCTTAGACCGTGATAATCCAAGTAAAGTCCTCCATAGATGTTCAAACTTCTTGCTTGCACCGGAAAAACCATATGAAACTTGTGGATACGTTCCAAATGTCTTATTCCCAGTTTCATGCTTAGCTGATGCCAAAACAGGTCGAATTGCCATCTACGCCGGAGGCGCAGATACAGTAACAGAAATTCTGTTTACTGATATTGATACTGTTATTGATTACATTTTGAAATACGAGAGATAGGAAAAAATGGAATTAACCACGATTGCAAAAAGAAATTCATTCTTCAGAGGCTTCAAAGTTAAGTTCTGGAAATCCAAGTACTTACTTTTGATGATTTTACCTGCAATCGTTTTCTATATTATTTTCAACTATGTTCCAATGTATGGAATTCTGATGGCGTTTAAGAACTATAAACCAAAACTTGGTATTATTGGTTCGCCATGGAATGGGGTTGATAACTTCACAAAAGTTTTCCGTAAACCGGAGTTTTGGCAGGCTTTTCAAAATACCGTCATCATTGGTTCAATTAAGATTGTTTTATCCTTTGTTGCTGCAGTAACTGTTGCTCTTCTTCTTAACGAATTAAGAATGAGACGATCGAAAAAAGTTATTCAAACTATTGTTACCTTCCCACACTTCTTAAGCTGGGTTGTTGTTTCAGGTTTTATCTTCTCCCTCTTCTCGTATAATGGTGCTGTAAACTCCATTATTGCCTCGTTTGGTGGGGATCGAAGCAACTTCTTAAAAGATGTCGGATTTAACTTTGGCTTAATCTTTGCTTCCGATATTTGGAAGGAAGCTGGATGGGGTTCGATTATTTATCTAGCAACAATGGCTGGTATTCCGCAAGACCAGTATGAAGCTGCAGATATTGATGGCGCAACGCGTCTACAAAAGATCTGGCACATTACTCTACCAGGTATAAAAGCTACGGCAATTCTATTATTAATTATGTCTGTTGGTGGTGTTTTATCTGCTGGCTTTGACCAAATCTTAAACATTGCTAACCCGCTTGTAAGAGAGGACGTCAATATCATTGATACATATATTTACTATCACGCGATTAAAGGTACCGATGGCGCTGGTGTAGGTACCGCCATCGGTCTATTTAAATCCGTGATTGGTTTCACGTTAGTTATTATCGTTGATCGAATCGCGAAACTTTGTGGTGAAAGGGGAATTATCTAGTTATGAAGAAACATCAATTAGAACGTCTTCCTTTAGCCCGTCGTACTAGACCAAATTCAAGTCGTATCCAAGGCTTGGACATCATTATTTTTGTCATCTTAGCCATCTATGCTTTACTAATTGTCTTCCCATTTTGGAACGCCTTTGTGATCTCAATTTCGACTGAAGACGCTTATTTACGTAGTGATCTTCTTTTATGGACAAATGACCTGGATTTTAGCGCATATAAATCAGTCTTTACGAATAATCAGTTGTGGTCCGGCTTTGGAATCACGATGATTCTTCTTGTTTTTGGTACCTTCTATCAACTCTTCTTTACAGTTATTACTGGTTACGCTTTAAGCCGTAACAAGTGGACTGGAAAGAATCTTGTGATGAACCTCATTATTGTCACAATGTTCTTTGGTGGTGGAATGGTTCCTTACTATTACTTAATCCGCGATCTCGGAATGATGAACACGATTTGGGTAATGATCATCCCAGGCGCGATTGATACATTTAATATGTTACTCATGCGTAACTACTTTGCTTCCCTACCAGCGGAGATGGAAGAAAGTGCCAAGATTGATGGTGCAAACGATGTGACCATCTTTGTGAAAATCTTCCTACCACTTTCTCTTCCAATGCTAGCGACCATTGGCTTATTCTTCGCGGTTGGTAACTGGAACTCCTGGTATAACGCGATGTTATTTATTCCGGATAAATCCGATATCTGGCCACTTCAACAAGTCCTAAGAACGATGATTGCTAAAGCAAACGCCAAATCAATTGAAGGCTTAGATATCGAAGGATTCTCGGAAGGTTTAATTATGGCATCAATCTTCTTTACGATTGTGCCAATGATGAGCTTTTATCCTTTCTTACAAAGATTCTTTGTGAAAGGTATTGTTGTCGGAGCTATTAAAGGATAATCCCAAAGGAGGAAATCATTGATGAAAAAGACAAAATTTGGATTAGGCTTATGCACCGCGGCCTTAGTCGCCGTTTGCACACTTGCTGGCTGTGGTAAAAAATCCGGAGAGGATGAATACGACGATTCTGGTCGACTAATTCTTAATCTCAAAAACGTTTATTGGGAAGGATATAACGGATTAGAAGATAACTACACCGAAATCTTAAACAATAAATTCGGTATCTCTGTCCAAGCGAGTAACTATAGTTATGATGACTGGGATGGTGATGTTTACACTGCGATTAATGGTGATAACATCGGCGATGTCATCCACTTTGATCTTCGTGACTATAACTTTGGTGCCGCTTATGAAACATGGGTTGACCAAATGATTGTTAAACAAATTCCAGATGATTTATCTAGATGGCCGAATCTAGAAAACATGATTTCGCATATATCAAATATTGATAAGCTCAAAATTGATGGACACCTGTATGGTATTCCAGTCATGAGAGATTTAGTAAACTATGACAAAACATACTCCGATATGATTTATGTTTATCGTCGGGACTGGTTAGAACAAATTGACGCTAACCACGTCGGTCAACCAGGCTATCCATTAACCCACGATAATGACGAATATACATTCGAAGAATTCCAAAAGATTATGGATGCTTTTGCTGCTGAACCACAAGGTGTTGGTACAAAACAATGTGTCCTTGTTGATGAATACTGGGGATTCCCAAGTGTGGCTAACTTCTATAAAGATGCTCCACACTGTTACACAAAAGATAGTTCAGGAAGAGCAATCAATGCTTTTACTGCTCCAAACTATCTTCAAGGTTTAGAGTACGGACGTGACTTAGTCATTAATAAGAAGTACTACTCACAAGACCAATTCAACTTTGCTGCTAATACTGCTACTGGATACTATAAATCAGACCAAGCTGCGATCTACTACGATAACTTCAGTTTTGAAAACTATAAGAAATTACGTGTGGAAATGTATCCAAAGGTTTTAGACAAGATTGATAAAGCCACCGCGATTATGAAGGTCAAAAGAGACGATAAGTATTCGATTGAAGGAATGGAAAACTGGTTCTCGATGACTTTATTTAACTACGATATCTCTGATACCAAGATGGAGAAAATCCTTAGCTTAATGGATTATCTATTAAGTGAAGAAGGTACAAGACTTGCGATCTATGGTGAACAAGGATATGACTACGACATTGTCGATGGTCAAATCGTTCTCTCATCCCGTGGATGGGAAAAAGATCAATACGGAGAATACATTAAGAAAATTAACGGAGCAAAGATGCTTCGTAAGATGGTTTGTTTAGGAAACGAAACTGCTTCTTATGATCCATACACTCTTTGTGACCGTACACATACATATGAAACTTGGTCGAAGTTCCAAAACGATATGAAAGCGGCTAATGAAGCTCACAAAATTCGTTATGTCGAAGAACCAAGTGACATCATGTGGATGTCTGCTCCAATGAAAAATGAAGAAACAAAGAGCATGCTTGATGACGCAAATACATACGTCTTAAAGTATTGCTTTGATTCGATTAAAACTCAACCAGAGTATTTAGCGAAGTTCTCTTCTGTTTGGGGCGATGTCTTAGCTGAAATTAATCAAAGATTAGGATTTTAAATTATGAAAAAGGGTCGTAAGTTTCTCACGTTATCCATGCTTACCCCTTGTATTATTGGGGTAGCGAGCTGTAGTAAAAAAGGCTCGCTAGAAGAGTTAGTCTTCAATAAAGATAATGTTGTTATTGAGCACTTTGATGGATTAGGTGTCGAATGGGGCACATATGAAGCTCCAGATAAACTTTCCAGTGGTTCTTGGGAGAGATCTTTAAGAATTATGGATCGCCTTAATCCACAGGTTGCTCGAGTCATGCTCAACTATGACTGGTTCATCACTAATGCCGATGATCATGGTGACTACGATAAAGACAACGATACTTGGGATTATAACTTTTCCAATAAATTAATGGATAACACGATTGATATTCTTCGATATTGTGACGAACATCAAATTGATGTCGCCTTTGGTTGCTGGAATGTTCCAGGTCATGTTGAGATTGATGAATATGACATGTTCACTGAGGTGACAAGCGACATTCGCTGGGCCAAAATGACCGCGGATATTCTTGAATATCTTGTTAAAGTTCAAGGAATTCGTAGTATCAAGTACTTTGTTAATTCAAATGAACCAAACTACACTGGTTTACCGGGCAAATCTAAAAACTATAACAATACGTTTGCAATCTGGTCAAAAGGCGTCAAAAACGTACGTGCAGCTTTAGATGCACGTGGATTAAACAAAATTGGCATTGTTGGTGGAGACACCACAAACTTTGAAGGAACAGATGAATACTTCTCTGGCATCTCCCAAAACGCTGAACTTAGACAAGCTGTTGGAGACTATGGCTTCCACGTCTATGCGCCAAATCGAATGATTGACCTAGGAACACTTGGTCCAACCATTAAAGGAATGTATGACAAGATTAAAGGATATGATGGAGAACTTGGTGTTTCCCGTCGTCCACACATCTGGGAAGCTGGTCTTCTTGATGGTAAAGATCCCGTCGCTGATAGTAATGGTTACATTATGAATTTCTCCTACGGTTTACGTATGGCGGATTACACCATTCAAAGTGCTTTAGCAGGTGTGACATCAGTTGTTTACTGGGATTTTGATGATGCGATGCACTTTATGTACCATGATGATGGCACAATGACATCCAAAGGATGGGGAATGTTCTCTTCCTTAGGAACGGATAGTGCAGTCAAACAAAAGATTCGTCCATGGTTCCATTCTTCCACACTTCTGACTAACCTCATGAGAAGAGGCTCTAAAATCATTGATAGTGGATTTAATGATCCATCCGTCGAGAAGAACTTTAGAAGCCTTGGTGTGATCGGACCAGATAACTCATATGCGGGTGTTGCCGCAGTTAATCGCGGTGCTAAACCAGTTCATCGCACATTTACAATAGACCAAGAATTTAATGATTCAGGTAAAACTTATGTTTATCTATATAACCAAGATGACCTTGAACTCGGTCAAGATGGTTTTGTTAAATACAATGAAGTCATTGATGCTTCACTAAGGAAAACAATTGAAATTGATGTTCCAGGAGACACACTCCTAGTTCTATCAAGTAAGGAGCTATAAGGATGAAAAAGAAACATTTAGCTCTCTTGCTTATTCCACTTCTATTAGTGTCTTGTTCTAAACCAACAGCATCAAAATATGCGGAAAAAAGCGGTGAAATTGGTGCATTTAAATTAACTGGACCAGATAACGACACCCGTACTCACGGTGGTTTTACATTCACTTGGGAAGAAGCAACAAATGCTTCCTCATATTCCATTGAAATCAGTGCTCGAGAAGACTTCTATAACGACCCAGATCAAATCTATGTTAAAGAAGATAACATCTCAGAGCCACGTTATGACTTATCTTTCTCTCTTCCAAGAAAAGATATTATCTACTACTGGAGAGTCACCGCGGTTAATAAAGACCACTTCAAGATGTCGAATACACGTCGCTTCTTTTATGAATCAGTTAAATCTCCAGAAATTCCAATTATCATCGATGAAGTTGATGATTGGACAGTACATAAAGAAGGTTCACAAGCTCAGCTCTCCATTGATCGAAATAACTTCTTTGGTAACAATGAACCATCATTAGTCATCTCGTTTGATATGGAACATACCAAACAAGATATTCCAACTTCAGATGGATGGATGGTTATCACTAAAAGTGAAGACCGTGAACTTTATGGTACAGATTCCTTCTTATTTGACTTCTATTATTCTGGACACGATGCCACAATCTTGATGCGTGTTCTTGATGATGATGGTGAATATTGGCATAACGAAGTCAAAGTATCACGTAACTCGAAACAGACTGTTGTTATGAAGTATGAAGACTTCTCTTTGCGTACGACAGGAACAAATATCTTTAACCGTCAATTTGACTGGCAAAGAATCCATTATTTTGAAATCGTTTTTGAACGCACCTTTGGTGATGGAGTTTGTTTAGTCTCGAATATCCGCGCTGTTAGTTATGCTGACTATAGCTGGATGTTCATGGATAAAATGGATTTCCGTGGATATGACGACGATTTATGGACAAATGAAAACTATAAATTTGGAAGAACAATCTCTGAAGATGGAAGTGAATTAACTCTCTCCTTCGGAGGAGATTATGGAAACTTCCCAGGATATGGTTTCCAAAACATTCCTGTCAATAAGATTCTTGCTACTGGTGACGCAATTAGAATGAAAGTTAAATATACTGGTGCATCAGCTGGTTCAACCTTCTATTTCCGTGTCACTGAACAAGACGTTGACAGGTGGCAGTTTAAAACAGAAATCACTTCCTTTACGAAGGATGAATATAACGAATTAGTTATTCCTCTGAAAGCCTTACGTCGTCCTGATAGTGGATCGATGAATGGAGATGGAGCAAAACAATTCTTCTTTATTCTTCGCTTTAATATTGGTTTAGCCAATAACTATCAAGGAGGAACATTATCAATTAAAGACCTCGAAATGGTCACGATTAAGAAAGATATTCAAGAAGATAATGTTCGAAAAGTTACTTCTGATGGATTAATTGAAAACTTCAATAACTATGATATCTACACCCAGATGTATTACTACTGGGAGCAAAGCTCAGAAAACGTTGACGAAGCAATGAAACTCGACACCATTCATAAGACTGGTGGTAATAAGAATACATATTGTGGTGAATTTGACTACAAAGCTGATATGCAAATGGCAACATATCAGCTCTATCTAGACACCGATGATTGCCCTAATAAAAACGCCTTCAAAGTATCCTTTAAGGATGCTTCAGTTAAAGCAAGTAACGCCGCAGTTGCTTATCTCGATCCGGAGAAAGTTGCCGCTGACTTAACCATTCAATTAACGCTTGATACAGGCGAGTGGTATCGTTATCACATCGAATGTTTAAAGAAAGAATGGCATGTTTACACTATTTGTTTCTCTGACTTTGTCTTAGATCCAGGTAGTCAGCATATTGGTGAAGCTCAGCCATTAACTTCGAATCATATTGTTCATATCGGATTTGGTTTCCAATATTTCTATTATCTATCAGATGGAAAAACACCATATCCAACTTATGCGATTGCTAACCCAGTCTACTTAGATGATATTTATCTAACTGAGGCTAGTGAAACTAGTATCGTTGAAGTTGATGAAACAATTAAACCTGATCCACTTAATCCAGATCGTGTTTTAATTGATGACTTTGAATCACTTACAACCCCAGAATCAGTCTTTGATTACTGGACATACAATACAACCCACCCAGCTAATTCCATGACTCCATCAGATGAAGTCCACGCTGGTGGTGGAAGTAAATCACTTTGTATGGCTTATCAAGGAAGCACATCCATCTCTTATGGACGTGTCACTCCATTCCATAATAGTGTCCTCGCAAAAGGATTATCGATTGATATTAAATCGGATGGAAAAGCAACGATTTATATCAATTTGAACTGGAGAGATGGTGGAACACTCATGAAGATGAGAAGAGTCATTTCACCAAGTGAATATTCTAATTCCGATGGTTGGTATCATTATGAATTTGGTTTCAACCAATTCACTGATACAAGTTATCCGGGAAAAGCGATTCGTCAAACAACTGCCGTAAATATTGAAACAATATCCTTTGGATTAACTCAAAGCGGTAGTATGGCTGAGGCAAGCGAAGTCTACATTGATAATATCTGTCTCTGGAATACATATCAGTATTCTAGAAATGTAATTAGCGCGATTGTTTAGAAGGAGGGCATCAAGATGAAATTTAAAAAATACGAAAAGAATCCAATCTTAAAACCAAATCCTTCTAACCAGTGGGAAGAATTATGTGTTTTAAATCCAGCTGCGATAGAGAAAGATGGCAAGGTCTATATGCTTTATCGAGCGGCAGGAAATGACAAAACACATCTCATTCATATCGGTTTAGCGATTTCTGATGATGGAATTAACTTTATTCGTCAGTCAGACAAACCATTAATTAGTGGTGATCCAAACGGAATAGATGCTGGAGGATGTGAAGACCCAAGACTCATTAAACTTGGTGATTACTTTTATCTAACATATGCATCTCGCCCATTCCCACCAGGACAATACTGGAGAGAAGATAAAGAATACTTTGGGTTTAAACCTGAACATGGTCCAAAAGTTCTTGTTTGGAACAACACTTTAACTCATTTAGCGATCTCCAAAGACTTAAAAAACTGGAAGAAACTTGGACCAATCACTGATCCTCACTATGATGACCGTGATGTGGTGATTTTCCCAGCAAAAGTCCAAGGAAAATACTTTATGTTATCCCGTGCTATGGAAAGATGTGGAGATCAATATCCTAATCAAAACCCAGCTATTTGGATTTCGAGTAGTGATGATTTACTCCACTGGGATAACTACTCCTTACTAATGGAGGGAAAAGAAGATTGGGAAAGTAAAAAGATTGGTGCATCTACACCTCCAATCTTAACTAAAGATGGATGGTTGCTCCTTTATCATGGAGTCTCTTCAAAAGATGACGCCTATCGTGTTGGTGCAGTACTTTTAGATAAAGATGATCCAACAAAGATTCTATATCGAACAAAAGACTTCTTAATGGAACCTGAAGAAGAATACGAAACCAATGGTTATTACAATGGCTGTGTTTTCCCAACTGGTATTATCCGTAAAGGTGAAGACTTATACATTTACTATGGAGCAGGTGACAAAGTCATCTGCTTAGCCACAGTAAATGAAAATGAACTCTTAGAGTTCTTGAAAGGAGAGAAATAAGATGAATAAGAAACTTAAACTAATTCCACTTGGATTTGTTTCCGCCCTTTGTCTTGGTGCTCTTCCTTTCATTGCTCAAAGTGTTTCGGCGGATTCTGATAAATACTATGTCTATTTCATGGATAACTATGAAAGAGAAGAATTCGAATTATCTAGTGGATTTGGTGGAAAAGGTAACAATCTTCCATACCAAATCGTTGAAGTTCAAGCTAACTCTACAGTAGCTAGACCAAGCACTGATCCGAGTCGAAAAAACTATGAATTTGGTGGATGGTATAAAGAGGCTACTTGTGAAAATGAATGGAGTTTTGCTGGTGATATTGTTAGCAAAAATACCTTTATTTACGCGAAGTGGTCTCGTGGAGAAGAAGAAATTATTCCTGAACCAGAATATGTTCCACCTTCTACAGTTTTAGATGAATCTGCATCAAATCCATATGTTCTAAATTCTGTGATGGGATTTGTCCCTAATGGAACAATTCTAAGAGTTTCTAATGTCGCCATTACTCGTTTAATTGAACATAAAGATGACATTCGTCCACTTCTTGATTATCGGGCGAAAGTTAGTGCTTCCTTTAGTGCCACCTATAGTGAAGGTTCACCAAATGGATCAATCACGATCAAAGCCGATGGTGCAAGCGATTTAGTGATAACGGTCATTAACGATACTACAAACTACCAAGCATTAAGTAATGATACTTATGAATCGAAAGCGAAGAAGTTTGAAGGAAACTATGCGAAAGAAAATGAAAACTACCACGTGATGCTTGCTGGTTCATCTTCGATGGAATTCTGGGAGTCATATAAAGAAGATCTTGATCCAGTGATTGCTTATAACCACGGTATTGGTGGAACAAAAGTCTCTGAATGGACGAATAACCTCAATAAACGCTTAGTTTATCCATATAAACCAAAAATGGTGGTCTACTATGTTGGAGTGAACAATGTTAAAGAAGGTGAATCCACAAATAGCATCATTAATGACCTTCAAGATCTATTTAATGAGACACATGCTGCTCTGCCAGACGCACGTGTTCAATATGTTTTAATTAATAAAGTCCCATTAGAATCAGTGAAAGCTCGCTGGAACGATGTTGATACAATTAATAATTGGGTCATTAATTATCAATCCACCCATAGTTGGTTAGATTTAATTAATCCAGGACCAGATTATATGAAACCAACCGGCCAACCAAATGCCGCTTACTATCGTACTGATGGCATTCACTTAACCTATTATGGTTATCTTATCTGGGCTCAACATGTTAAAGCAAGTGTGATGAGAGGTTTAGAAAAACTTAGACCAAGCAATAATTAATTATGAGTTATGAAGTTGATGTGCATCGTGAATATAGCTTAAGTAAATCGAGATACTTAAAAGTCTCCCTTCTTTTCTCAAGTCTACTCACGCTCGTGCTCATCAGCGATGTCTTACTTATTGTGTTAAGCCAAGAAAACTACACACCTTACTTAATTATCTCAATTATCATATCAGTCTTATTTAGCTGGTTTGCGATCTACTTCTTCACGAATATCTATAAAGATATCAACTCGCGTTACCGTTACTTCCAAGGTTACGCTAGAGGACAGCAAAGTGAAGATGAAGTGATCTATGAAAAGTTAGGTAAAGATCTTGAACTGATCAATGGATTATATGTTTATCCATTAAAAGTGAAATATCTTTCAAACCTCGAAGAACCAGAAGAAAAAACAATTTATTCATTTAGTGATGACCTCCACTTTAAAAGAGGTGATAAGTTAACGATTAAGACTTATCAACGAATTCTTATTTGCGCGGAGTCTCATAAATGAACGCACTACAAAAAAGGAGGGTCAAAACTGTTCTTAAATACACCTGGCCTTTATATCTTGTTACTGCTCTTGTCCTTGGATTTGGTTTACATTTCATCTTTGGGATCACCCATCGGATGCCGCTATATAAGCAAATCACAATGTTCATCTCCGGAGTAAACAAAAACGCCGTTCAACTTGAAAAGGATATGTTAGAGAAATATCAAGATCGAGACTTAAAATCATTCTCTTCAATTATCTCTAACCCAGAGAATAACGAATACGTCGCTAAACTAACTGTTCCAGGATATTCAACCGCGGATATCCTCATCATCCCAGATTCAGTGATGAAAACTCTCGCTGCAAGTTACTTCGCCATCAATATCTCTGATACAATGTATCATACCTATTTTGAAGGATATGAAACATACGCTCAAAGCGAAGTTAACTATGGAATTGTCTTAGATAAAGAAAAAGCCCAGGAATACGTCTATTTGCCTAGTGAGACCTGTTACCTCTTCCTTAATGGAAATAGCGCTAATTTAGGTGAATACACATTAAAAGACGCTAATAAAGAACACGACACCGCCTTACGAATTGTTCAAGAATGGGGAAAACATGCTGTTTAGAAGAAAAGCACAAAAAGAAGTCAAAGATGAAGAAGCATTAAGAAAGCTTCCTCATAACCGTAAAGAAGTCTTTTGGGATTTAATTAAACACCGAAAGATGACTCTTTTCGCTTTATCTTGTTTTACTTTTATGTTCTTTATTCCTTTAGCTGTGGATCTCTTCTATTTTAACTTTATTGAAGTTGCCGCTATTGCCTCAGAGAAATATGAATATCTCTTCTCTTTAGTATTAACTAGTATGCTCATCATGATCCCATGTATGATTATTGGCTTTATCGGTTTAAGCGGAGCCTTCTATACCGCTAAACGTCTTGTTTGGCAGGAAGATGTTTCCTTAGGAAACGACTTCTTTAAAGGTATTAAAGAGAACTTACTCCAAGGGTTTATTAACGGATTAATCTTTGGAGTAGTTCTCTTTGGTTTAGTGGTGGGAGGAACATTCCTTCTTGTTACACCAAACCTCAGTGAGATCTTAAAAGGTATTGGAATTGGCGCACTAATTTTATTAGTGCTCACATTTGGCATGGTCATTCCATTAAACTTTGCCCAATGTGTCTACTACTCTAATTCCTACCGTGTCACCTTAAAGAACTCCTTCTCTTTCTTAGGCTTACTAAACTGGAGGATTCTATTGACCTTCTTATTATCAACAGGCGTGGTGATCACGTTATGTTGTTTTAACTTTATTACCTTAACTATCGGACTATTCTTATTCGCAATACTTAATAGTGTGGTGGTGATTATCTATACATTATTAGCTCACCACGCCTTTGATAAATATATTAATCAAGAACATTACCCAGAATATGTGGGTAAGGGTTTATATAAAGTAGATCCTAAAAAAGAGGAAATAGAAACAAAGGAGGACTAAAAGTTATGGCAGATGTTAGTCTTAAACATGTTTACAAAGTCTATGATGGAGGAGTAAGAGCCGTTAACGACTTCGAACTCGACATCAAAGACAAAGAGTTCGTCGTTTTCGTCGGACCATCAGGATGTGGTAAATCAACCACATTAAGAATGATCGCCGGATTAGAAGAAATTACCGCTGGTCAACTCTATATTGATGGAGAACTGATGAATGATGTTGAACCAAAAAACAGGGATATTGCAATGGTTTTCCAATCATACGCCTTATATCCACATATGACTGTCTATCAAAATATGGCCTTTGGTCTAAAGCTCAGACACACCCCAAAAGAAGAGATTGATGAGCGAGTTAAAAAAGCAGCCGAAATCCTAGAAATCAGTGAACTTCTGTCTCGTAAACCAAAAGCTCTTTCTGGTGGGCAAAGACAACGTGTTGCTTTAGGAAGAACCATTGTTCGTAATCCAAAAGTCTTCCTTCTTGATGAACCTCTTTCAAACTTAGACGCTAAACTTCGTGTCGCGATGAGAAGTGAAATCACGAAGTTACATCATAAACTTCAAACAACATTCATCTATGTTACCCACGACCAAACTGAAGCCATGACCATGGGTAATCGTATTGTTGTTATGAAAGATGGATTCATCCAACAAGTTGATACTCCAATTACCTTATTTGAAGACCCATGTAACTTATTTGTGGCGACCTTCCTTGGTTCGCCACAAATGAATATTGTTAAAGCTGAGCTTTTCCTAGAAAAGGGAGTCTTAAAAGCGAAGCTCAACAATAGTGATCAACAAATCGTCACCTTCCCAGAAATTAAAGCGAAACAACTTGCTGATAAGAAATATATCGGAGGCCATGTCCTCTTAGGTATTCGTCCAGAACACGTCAAACCAAATGAAGGAGACCTCAAAGTCTATGTCGAAGTGGTGGAACACCTCGGAGATGAAACCATCCTATATACCAAGATGGAAGGTCGAGGGGAACAATTCATCGTTAAGATTCCATTTGATTCAAGTATTCACGCCAACGAAGAAATCAATATTAAATTAGACATGAACCATATCTACATGTTTGATAAAGAAACCCAGAAATCAATTATGGGTATCCCACATGAAGATATGATTCCAGTGCAAATTAAAGATGATGTCTTTGTTATTGGTAAGCAAAAGATCAAGATTGATGAAGAATATCAAAAACATCTTCTTGATCAAGCCTACATTGGAAAGAATTATCTCGCGATTAAACCGGAATATATCTCGCTAGATAAAACTCCAAATTCTTTAAAAATCACCGCAAAACTCGAGTTTATTGAAGAGAAAACCGATTATGACGCGCTCTACTTCTCCTTATCTGGAATTGATGGATATTACGCCTTAAAAGTTAAGAAGAATACTCATCCAAAACTTGGTGATGAAGCCGAAATCTATCTTCCATACGCTAAGCTCGTTATCCGTGATGAAGAAAACAATCGACTAAACTCTCGAGAAATTGTTTATCCAAATAAGTTTGATGCAAGAGTAAGTAAGAAGAACGGCCAAATGATGATTAGTGTCGCAGGAACCACTCTTACTTACGAAGATAAGCAAGAAGTGGAAGAGGGTGAATATGACCTCATCTTTAAGCAAGATCAATTAAAACCTCTCTTTAATAAGAAGCTTCTGAAATCTGGCTTAAAGAATCCAGAGATGTCTAATCCTCATAACGTCATTAAAGTGGCGGCATATGACGAAGATGTTCTTGGAAAGAAGATCTTAGCGTATGTCGCTGTTAGTGGAAGTGAGAACTATGCCTCATTTGTCTTAGACAATAATTTCTCTGTCTATAAGATGCCGAAGTTCTCCTTGTATGTTCCTGAAGACGCATTTACTTTAGTAAAGAAACAATAATTATTTCTATTTAAATCAATGAAATACATTCCGAATCTTGAATACAAAAAGAATCTATATCTAGATCTCTTCCTTCCAGATGAGGAATGTTTTTCATTGATTGTTCATTTCCATGGCGGAGGATTAGTGGAAGGAGATAAAGGTGATACATATGAATTTGTAAAGCACCTCGTGAATAAGGGTTATGGTGTTGCAACAGCAAACTACTCTTTACTTCCAAATAATAAATACCCTTCCTTTATTATTGATGCAGCGGATGCGGTGAAGTTCTCTAAAGACTATGTTAGTAAACTTGCTAATATCAAAGAACTTCTTATCTCTGGTCAATCTGCTGGAGCATACCTCACCTTAATGTTATGCTTTGATTATCACTACTTAAAAGATATCGGAATTGATCCAAATGAGATTAGTCTATTTATCTCTGATTCCGCTCAACCAACAGTTCACTTTAATATCCTTAAATATGAACGAAATCTACCATCCGATTTGGTACTGATTGATGAAACATGTCCAATGTACTATGTAAATAAAAATACCAGCAATTCTCGGTTAATTCTTTTTACATATACGAATGATATTCCAAATCGGATGGAACAAAATAAAGCTCTTTTTAAGAAAATAAAAGAATGTAATAAAGACGCTCCAGTTACTTTAAAGATACTTTTGGGATATCACTGTCAGGGAAGTTCGGAAGTAGATTTAAATGATGGAGAATATCCTCTAATAAAAGAACTCTTGAAATATTAATACAACGTTTTCTTTAGACGTATATTTGGTCGGATTTTTTTGTGATAAATGTAGATGTAGTAAAATGTAGTAAAATGTAGTAAACGAAGAGAGGAGAAAGCTCAAAATGGATATAAAAGGTAGCATCGTTATCAAGAAAAATTACGGGAAAATGTACTATGTTCACCAGTATCGCGAAGGAAGTAAAGTTGTTAATCGCTCACTAAGTGAAAATAAAGCGTATGAACTAGCTTTCCAACTCGAATATAGTAAGCATGATAATTATGAAGAATTCAAAAATCACCAATTCGAAACCGATGTTCAATTTGGAATGAATCTTTTCTATCTCTTTGAAAAGTCTCGTAACTATAACAAGAGATATTGTTTTAAAACAATTCAATCATTTCTATATGATGAAAATGTCTATGGAAAAGTTCTGGCATTATATGGTTTAAGAAGAACTGGTAAGACAACACTGATCTTTCAAAGTCTCGCTTCTCTTTCTTTGACTGACTATGCAAAAGCAGCCTATATTAAGATCTCTCCAAAAGACACTTTCCGTTCTTTAACGAATGATCTTTCATATCTAACAGAACACGGATTTCAATACATCTTTATTGATGAAGTAACTTTAATTAAGGATTTTATTTCTCTATCCTCGACATTATCAGACATTTACGGGTTACGAGCTAAAATCATTCTCTCTGGTACAGATTCACTAGGCTTAATGATGTCGAAATATGATGAACTCTTTGATCGAGTCATCTTCATTCATACAACATATATTTCTTTTAAAGAATTTTCTGAAGTACTAAATAAAAATTCGATTGATGAATATATTGAATATGGCGGTTTAATGTCGATTGAATCAAAACCATATCAACAAAACCAAATTTTTAGTATAGAAAGCGTGAATGAATATGTTGATAGTGCCATTGCACATAATATTGAACATTCTTTGAAATATTATCAGGATGGTGACCATTTTGGAGCGCTCTATCCTCTATATGAAAAGCATGAGCTCACCAATGTCATCAATCGACTGATTGAAGATAGTAACCATCGATTCGCCATCTCCGTCATTGAACAATCATTTAAATCTCATGACTATGGATCTTTAAAGAATCTTGTTTTGAAACATCCAGATCCACAATACCAATCATCATTAGATGAAGTTGATGAAAAGAAAGTCATTTCTTTGCTGATGAATGAACTTTCGATCATCAACAAAGAAAAACAAAGTCAAAAGGTTGATGAACATGTTCTTAGTGAAATTGATTCCTATCTCGATCTTCTTGATTTATGTAAGGAGATCGATGTAGTAAGAATCCCATCATTTTATGTTGAAAAAAGAAAACTCTTTATTCAGCCTGGATTACGATATTCTCAAGCTAAATCACTTCTAGAGATTTTATTTAAGCAACCAAAGGTTTTAGAACTACCAATTAAGATTCGCATATTCCTGAAAGAGAAATTAATAAGCGACATCAAAGGAAGAATGTTAGAAGAAATTGTTGTCTATCAAACCCTTCAATCTGGTATTGATGCTTTTAAAGTGATGTTTCCAATCGGAGAAATCGATCTTGTTTCGTTAGATAATCAAAAACAAGAAACATCACTTTATGAAGTTAAATATTCAACTGAAACCCATCCTCGACAATCCGTCTTTTTACATGATGAAGAAAAACTATCTATCCTTGAAAGAGCGTATTATCCAATCGTTAAAAAAGCGATCTTATATCGAGGAGAGTCCAAACGTATTGACGACATTGACTACATTAATGTTGAAGAATATTTGAAATCTCTTTAATTATCCAAAAACACCAGCAATTCTTGGATAATTATGAAAAATCAAATCGGTCCTAGGCTAACTGCAAATGCAATAAATAAAATAACATTGATACTATAACCAAATTGGATATAATTTAAGAAAAGGTAACCAAATTGGATATATTATGCACCATATCAAAGAGTTAAGAGCATCAACAAATTTATCTCAATCCGAGTTTGCGGATATGTTTGGAATCCCTCTTTCCACTTTAAGGAAATGGGAACAAAATCAAAGTGCACCTCCAGCATACGTGATGAACTTCATTGAGAAATCATTACCATCTTTCAAAAAAGAATATTCCATGTATAAAGGAAAAAATGGGCAACTCTATTATCTAGATGCCGCAAACAGGAAAGTTGGCGATGCTTTAGGGAATTGGATTTCTTTTAACGAAGATATCATAGGCGTTATGGAAGAGAACATTGGAATTTATATTGAAAGATTATTTCTTAAATATTATCAAGCCATCGATGAATTTAATGATGATTTAAAATTTGACAAAATAGAAAAGATTAGTTGGAGATAATGATGGTGATTACACTGTTGATGATGTAGACCACTTGTAAATTTCATTAATAACTAATCACTTAATTGACCCGTTAGACCTTCTCTAATGGGTCTTTCTTATTTATCGGAATAAAGGAAATAATGTCTTAAATAAAAATTTTATATTTCTTTGAAATATCTTTTTAGTTCATGAAAAATCAACCATCAAAATATCGAATAAGAATATATATAGAGAAGCTTGATGTATTGTTCATCTTTTTTTAAAAGAAAGGAGGTAGAAGTATGAACAATAACATTGAACTCGATATTGAAATCGAGAACGAAGATGATAAAATGGTATCAAGTGATACTGAAAAAATAATCGATTATGCATCATTAGATATCGATCATTTATCACTAAAGGAACTTCTTTTTATCTTACAAAACACCAAAGAAGATAATATTCAGATTGTTCAAAGAGGAAAGAATCTTCTTTTTCAAAGCAAATATTGCCTAACTGAATCAATTCTGAAGAATGAAATTCGCTCATTGAATCAATCTGATTATTATGATGGACCATTAGTTGATGACCATCCAAATCGTAGACACCCTCTATGGGTTTTCAAAAAGTATGTTCAAAACATCTATTGTTATATCAAAGTGAAGATCATTAACCATGGTCGAATTGTGATTGTGATCAGTTTTCATGAAGATAACTAATTCGAATCTTACTAAAGGAGGAACACTATATGTCTAATAAAGTAGTTTGTATGTATTGTGACCACGAAGAAGAATACATCGTTAAAGAAGAACCCCAACACATCTGTATTAATGGAGTAGACTTCGACACCACATTTAAATACGCCTACTGTAAAAAATGTGGTGGAGATGTCTACCCATCTAATCTAGGTCGATATAATGACCTCCAGATGTTTGATGGATATAAAAAACGTGTTGGTCTACTAACTAGCGATCAAATCAAAGACATCAGAAAGAAAAGAGGAATGAGTCAAGTCGAACTCGCTAGGTTCCTTCGACTTGGTGAGAAAACAATTGCTCGCTATGAAACCGGGACAATCCAAGAAAAATCACTTGATCTTTTACTAAGACTAGTCGATAACGACGAATCATACCAGATTATTAAAAAGCTCAATCAAAAGAAGTAAATTGTCTTCTTTCCTTAATTGACCCGTTAGACTTTCTCTAATGGGTCTTTTCTTTATGTGTTAAATCTACATACCTAATAATAAAGAACAAACACCCACAAACACATATATAAAGGGGGAACATAAAAATTAACAAAGAAATTTTGATATTAAAAAATTTTTTTGTCATACCTAATACTAAGTATTAAATTGTTCTCCCTATATATGTGTACTTGTTTTCTCTTACACGTACATATACAATACATGCGAGTTCAGAGACGAAACGAATCAATTGTTCCTGGTCAAAAAAATGATGAGTGAAGTCAATGAACTAAGTTAGAAGAATCAATAGATAAGAATATCGATGCATAATATTCTCTAAAGAGATTCTCCTAACAAGTCACTACGTTTTCTTGTTATTTAGAACAACTTAGATGTGGTGACACAACTACATTTGTTTTTGCTTTATCGTTCAATCTAGTGAACAAGGCGCAAAAACAAATGAGATCTTTCTCCTTATTCATTGGAGGTGTTATTTAGAATAACCTCAGAATTTGATGAATAAGAAAAAGATCACAGTTGTTCATATACCTCACGAGTGTAAATTATCGAAGACGCGCTCGGAGGAATAAAGAAAGGAGAAAAAAATAAATATGAACAAATTATTTATAAAAGTAGCCACCCTTTGCGTTGGTCTAGCGATGGCTACTGGTGTAGGTGTTGCTGTAGCTAGTAGCGAAAAAGAAGCCACCCCAGTTCATGCTTCTGCAGCTTGGGTTGCTCATACAGGTGCTATCACTGCTGGAAACGAATATTTAATTGTTTCTGTTAGTGGTACATATAGCATGAACCCAAAAAACACCACTTCATCTGGAACTACAACAGCGGCTGCTGGCGGCTATTCTGCTACATCGTTTACAGCTGCTACTGGACCAGATATGGGATTTGTTTTTGCCGATGCGGGAGACAATCACTTTTATATTAAAGATGGTGCTTGCTTCGTAAGAGCAAATGGTACAACAAATAATGGACTTGCCAGTGCAACTTCAAACAGTACTAATCCTACTTACGGAACTTGGATTGTAACGGAAACCTCTACTTCTGGTCAATACACTTTAATTAATACAAATGGAACCGGAAGGCAAATTTCCTTGTATGGAACAACTAACTGGCGTTCATATGGAACGACTTCAGGATCAAAAACCAATGTTAAGTTGTATGAAAAATCTGCAACCCCACAAACCATCACAGTCGACCCTTCTTCAAAAGAAGCTTATACAGATGAAACCATTTCATTAACAACAAGTGCTACATCTGCAAGCTGGGCATTATCAAATAATACTTGTGGTGCTTCTTTAAGTGCTGCAAGCGGAAAAACTGTTACTGTCAGCGCTACTGGTGCTGGTTCAGTTCGAGTTACTGCTAGTGCAAGTGGTTACACCTCACCATATGTTGATTTAACATTTATTGAAAAACCTACAAGTCCTTTTATCACTCCTGAAAAGAGTTCAACAAGTGGTTATACAGGGCAAAATGAATCTATTTCATTCTCTTATGGAAACTTGACCGGTTCCCTAAGTGTTTCTTCAAGTAACACATCAGTTGTTACTGTTGGATCTCCATCATATGATGCTGGGGAAGGAACAGTTCAATTCAACTTTGTTGGAGCTGGTTCTACGACTGTTAAATTCTATGATGGTTCAACAGAATTAGCTTCTGTAAACGTTAGCGTTGCTGCTTCTTCTGTTACAATTACAGGATTACCAGCATCCAAGGATGTTTATATTGGCAAAACTGTTGATTTAGGTTCATTAATTTCAGTTACTGCAACTGGAATTTATTCCAATGCTGTAACATGGGAATCTGATGATGACAGCATTGCAACGGTTACAGCCGCCGGTGTCGTTAGTGGTGTTTCAGAGGGTGACGTTGATATCACGGTCACTTCTGATGACTATCCATCAGCCACAATGACATGTACAGTTTCTGTTAGCGAGGCACCTCTTGAATATGAAATTGTTTTCGGTACAGCCGAAGGTACAAGTGGTATTACCGATTTCTCAAACACTTCTTATGTGATACCATCTGGCGTTACATTAAATAATATCCAAGGGAATGTTTATAGTAATACTTCTGACCAAGCTGCATCACTTAGATTTGGTAAATCTGGAACCACTGGTTCTTTTGATGCCACAATTAGCGGTAACTATTACATCACATCCGTTAAATGTAATTTAAAATATTACGGATCTGATACAACTGCAACGTTTGCAGTTACGCCATCAGGCGGTTCTGCAATTAGCAAATCATTAACCGGAAGCTGGGCAGATTATACATATGATGTATCTGCTGCTAAAGCGAAAACGGTCACTTTAGGTACCGATGTTAATGGTAAGCGTGCTTATCTTTCAGGATTCACAATTACCTATGCAGCCCAAAAAGTATTAAGTAATATTACTTTAAGTGGTACATATCCAACATCATTCACCAAAGGTGATGCATTTAGTCACTCTGGTATGGTTGTTACAGCCAACTATAGTGATTCTACAAGTGATGTTGTTACTAGTAACGCTACCTGGTCTACTCCAGATATGTCTACAGTTGGTAGCAAAACCATAACTGTTTCTTATTCTGATTCTTATGGTTCTGCAAGCAAAACATATACCATCACTGTCAGCTATGCTGCTGTTACAAGTGTCACACTTTCAGAAAATACTGCTGAAATAGGATTAGGCGAAGTCTTTAATCACAAATCAGTTGGTGTTACGGTAAGTCCTTCGAATGCTGATCAAAGTGTTGTTTGGACAGACGTTGCTAATACAGTAGACGGTGACTATTTATTTGATGATTCGGGATTATTAGCCGGTGATACAGTAGGTACAATTACATTAAGATGTAGTTCGACTGCTGATAGCACGAAATATGCTGATTTGGTTGTAACTGTTACAGCTGATCCAACTGCTGAATTTACTTCGGAATCTGTATCAGGTTATGTTGGAAAAAGTGATGATGTCGCATTTACATATGGTAACATGAGCGATACATCATTAATTTCTATTACATCAAGTAACTCATCCATTGCTGAAGTTGATGAATTTGTTGCTGATGAAGGTGAAGGCTTAGTTACAGTTAACTTTGTCGCAGCCGGTAGTGCTACATTATCCATCTCTTATAATGGTGGATCTACTTTAGATTCCATCACAGTTACAGTTTCTACTGATTCGGTTACTGCTTTAACTTGGTCTGCTCCAACGATTAAAGTTTATAGTGGTGCAACTACAACAGTATCTGATGCAAGTTCATGGAATGTACATTACACCATGGCTAGTGGAGATTATGGTAGCCTCCTATATGGAGAATACACCCTTAAATTAGGTGGAAGTGTAATTACTCTTCCACATACATGGGATGTTTCTGACGATGGCAAAGCTCTCAGCATTGAATATGGTGGATTTGCTTCACCAACAACCACAACTGTTGATGTTACACAAACAATACAAGCTGTTAATGCTGATATTCAAGGCGAACCAGTTGTATCTGATTTAACGTTCACAGCTGCTTGTGGTGGTAGCGGAACCGCTGATGATGGTGCTTCCTGGACCATTACATCTGATGGCACAGAATCTAACTGGATTTCTGGCGCAGGTATTCACTATGGAACAAACTCTGCTTCTGTTACCTATATTCAATTAGATAATAGTGATATTGCTCCAACAAATGGTAATAAGACAATTACCAAGATTGAAGTGAACGCTCGTGATGCTCAAGCTAACGCTACATTAAGTGTTACAGTTGGAGGTAATGCGTTCGATACTTCTAAGTCTTTAACAAATACCTCAACGGCTTATACATTTGAAGGCTCTGCAAAAGGTGCAATTCAAGTTAAATCTGAAAGAACAGAATCGATGAAAAAAGCGTTATATGTGTTGTTCGTAAAAGTTACTTATGTAACATCTTCAGGAACAGCCAATATCGCTAACGTCGCAGGCCATGAAGCTGCACAAAAAGCTGTTGTTGCATTTGCAAAAGCTATGAATGCTGCATTTGACAATACATCAAATTGTACAGATGGTGTTGCTGATGCATGGTCAACTGCTAGTAGTGCATACTCATCTAACATCACAAATAATTCTTCGCTTAGTACTGAAGAAAAAGCTTATGCAAAGAACTTAATTAAGTATGCATCTGCTCAATATACAGACAATACCGATAACGATTATAGTTATTGTCTTGAAAGAGCTATGGCAACTTATGAAGCTTGTATCCAAAAACATGGACAAACTGCTTTCATGAGCGATGTTAGACCGGTTTCTGCATCAACTAGAATTACTTCATTATCATTATTTAATGATGGTAATTCAAACACAGTATCAATTATTGTTATTGTTTCAATGATTTCAGTTACTGCTGTTGGTGGTTACTTCTTCATTCGTAAAAGAAAAGAAGACTAACACATTTTAACTTAATTTATGGGGCTCTATGAAGTAAATTGTGGTTTTCTGTGGTTTTAACCGAAAATCACATATCATAGAGATATGAAATTAAATGTGGTTTAACACAGCCAACTCGGACTATTCCGGGTTGGTTTTCATATTGCGGTTAATGTATAAAACACGGTTTCTTAAACGTTCAAAATTACCGTAACCATAGCCAACATCAATCAATGTTTGGATTGTGTTGTTGTTTGCTTCAGCAACAGCATTTGTTATACAAAACCCAAGAGATGTTTTAGCGTAAGCATTTACAATTTCATCAAACCAATTAGAGAATGTCCTCGCAATTTCATTGAGTTCTCTTAAAAGTGATCCTTCAAATTTTTGAATAAAATATTTAATCATCTTTGATGATTCAATCCAATAATGC
>JAFSMX010000017.1 GCA_017447725.1 Bacilli bacterium | reverse complement strand
ACTTCTTCGGCAATTTGTTTAGCGGCTCGAGTGATTTCTTCTTTTCCACCGTAGTTCAAACAAATATTCATGACAAATTGATCATTATTTTTCGTCATTTCGATTGACTTATAACACGTTTTTTGTGTTTTTTCTGGAAGACGAGAAATATCGCCAGAGATCACAATACGAACACCATCACGCATGAGATGATCGATTTCTTTTTTAAAGAAAATCTCTAAATATCTAAAAAGTTGAGAAATCTCACTTTTAGGTCTTTTCCAGTTTTCAGTGGAGAAAGCATAAAACGAGCAAACCTTAATCCCATAATCCTTACAATGATCAAAAACTTCGATGATTCTGTTCATTGCTTCTTTATGACCTTTGGTGCGTGGAAGTCCACGTGCATTGGCCCATCTTCCATTGCCATCCATAATAAAAGCAATGTGGGTAATTGGTTTATTTAACTCGATCTCGCGTTTCATGCCTTACATTATACACGCATACGAAAGCACAATAAATAAAGAATTGTAAAAGTTCTAAAAGAAAAGGAGGAATTACCCTCCTTATTTTGTTTCTTAGATTGAGAGAATATCTTTCTCTTTTTCCGCTAGAATTTGATCAATCTGTTGAATCGCTTCATCGACAACTTTTTGAATTTCGTCTTGAACTCGTTTCTGATAATCCTCAGTCATGTCTTCGGCTTCTTTAACAAAGTCGATGTATTCACGACGGATATTTCTAACGGCAACTTTGCTGTTTTCAGCAGTCGCTTTAGCTTTCTTCACTAACTCACGACGTGTGTCTTCAGTTAATGGTGGAAAGGTTAAGCGAATGCAATCACCTTCGCTAACTGGGTTAACACCAAGATTAGCAGCAGCGATTCCGGCAACAATGGACTTAATGTCGTTACGATCATATGGTTTAATCAATAACTGACGTGGTTCTGGAACAGTAATTGAGGAAATTTGGTTTACCGCAATTTTGTCTCCATAATAATCGCATTGAACTCGGTCAAGAATTGCTGGGGTTGCTCGGCCTGTACGAATAAGAACTAATTCTCCACGTAAAGCTTCAACAGTTTTTTGCAATCTGCTTTGACATTCTAATGTAATATCATCCATGTTTTTTATCCTCTCTTAATTGTTGTTCCAACATCTTCTTTACGCACAACTTTTAGGAAATTATCCGGGTTTTGCATATTAAAAACGCGAACATCAATGTTTTGATCCTTGAGCATTTCCACTGCTGTTAAATCCATTACTTTGAGATTTTTAGCAATGATTTCGGAGCAGGTGATTTCTTTAAACATATAAGCGTCTTTGTTAACGCGAGGATCATCGCTATAGATACCATCAACACCGTTCTTCGCAATTAAAATTGCGTCACAACCAACCTCAATAGCACGTAATGTAGCACATGTATCGGTTGTAAAGAATGGTTTTCCAGTACCTCCACCAAAGACGACAACAGTCTTCTCTTTAAGATACTTATCAGCGAGTTCTTTGGAGAAAGTTGGAGTGAACGTTTCCATTGGTACAGCAGATAAAACAACAGCATTTTGCTGGTTATTTTGCAAAGTATTGGCTAATGCGAAGGAATTAATAATTGTTCCTAGCATGCCCATCTTATCACCAGTGACACGTTCGATTCCGCTTTTCTCAACAAGTGAACCGCGACAAATATTTCCAGCCCCAATCACGACACAAACTTCGGTGCCGGTTTGGGCAATTTCTTTAATCACCTTGGAAATACTTAAAAGAGCCTCCGGGTCTAAAATACCATTACTCTTGTCTCCAGCGAGTGCTTCGCCAGATAGTTTGATAAGAATACGTTTATACACCTTTTGGCTCTCCTTTTGGAATTACTTAATTTCCTTCATGACTTCTTCAGCAAAGTTATCTTTACGTTTTTCGATACCTTCACCAACGGAGTAACGAATGAATTTAACAATCTTAATTCCTTTTTCTTTAGCGACTTGAGCAACGCTCTTTTCGCCATCAAGTAAGTATGCTTGGCTACCTAAGACAGATTCAGAAAGAATTTTCTTCACCTTGCCGTTGGCAATACCTTCGAGCATTTGAGCTGGCTTACCAGCCATCTTTGGATCTTCTTTCATGTTCTCCAAAGCAATTTGTTTTTCGTGAGCAATAACATCAGCTGGAATATCTTCTTCAGCAACATACTTTGGAGCATTCGCAGCAATATGCATTGCTAAGCCTTTTGCAAATTCAGGATCTTCTTTATCGAGAACAACTAAGGTTGCAATCTTACCACCCATGTGGATGTAAGAACCAAATCCTTCACCAGCTTTCTTTTCAACGATTTCAAAACGACGATAGTCAAGTTTTTCACCCATTGAAACTGTAGCATCGGTGAATAAGGATTTTGTGGCTTCCTTGGCTTCTTCTAAAGAAGTGCAGCCCTTTTCTAATGTGACTTTAGCAGATTCGCTCACTAAGGCGTGGAATTTTTCACCCTTAGAAACGAAGTCTGTTTCACAGTTGATTTCGCAGATAATGGCTTTGTTTCCATTAACTTGAACTTCAGCTAAACCTTCAGCGGCGATACGGGATGCTTTGGCTTGGGCTTTAGCAATACCTTTTTGACGTAACCAGTCGATGGCTTTTTCAACATCTTGACCAGATTCTTCTAAGGCGTGCTTACAATCCATCATGCCTGCACCAGTACGATCACGAAGTTCTTTAATTAATTCAATCATGCTTGGCATAATTATTTACCTTCTGCTGGGGCTTCTTCTGCTTTTGGAGCAGCTTTTTTGGCTGGAGCTTTTTTGGCTGGAGCTTTCTTTTCTTCAGCTTTTGGAGCTTCTTCTTTGGCTTCGCCTTGAGCGGCTGCTTTAGCAGCTTCTTCGCGTTGAGCCTTCTTCATAGCTTGGTATTTTTCCATACGTTCTTGCTTTTCTTGACGAGCTTTACGGATGGCAGCAATTCTTTCAGCATTTTCTTTATCAGCTTGACGAACAGCGTCTTTCATTGTGGCTTCTTCACCTTCATCTTTGGTGTAGGCAATAGCAGTAATGCCACCCTTAGATTCAACAATCGCGTCAGCAAGTAATCCGATAATTAAGGAAACGGATCTTGTGGCGTCATCGTTAGCTGGGATTGGGAAGTCTAAGACATCTGGATCGCAAGTTGTGTCAGCTAAACCGAACACTGGGATGCGTAATTTACGAGCTTCAGCAACAGCTGTGTGTTCAACGGCTGGGTCACAGACGATGACAGCGTTTGGAAGCTTACGCATTTCTTTAATACCTTCTAAGTTCTTAGAGAGTTTTTCTTTTTCCTTCTTAAGAAGAGCAACTTCTTTCTTTGGTAACTTTTCAAAGCTTCCATCGAGTTCCATTTCTTCTAATTGTTTTAAACGACGGATACGGGATTGGATGGTTTTGAAGTTTGTAAGTGTACCACCTAACCAACGGTTAGTGATGTAGAAGGAACCAGAACGTAATGCTTGTTCTTCAACGATGGCTTTGCATTGTGGTTTGATACCAACGAATAATGCTTTACCATTTTCATCAACAATGCTCTTAAGAGCAAGGTAAGCTTCTTCGGCTTTAACAAGAGACTTGTTTAAGTCGATGAGGTAAATACCGTTACGAGCACCGTAGATGAATTTACCCATTTTTGGGTTCCATTTACGGGTGTTGTGTCCATAGTGAACACCACCTTCGAGTAGTTTGCGCATGGTGATGATCTTGGCATCTTTATCGTGCATGACCATTTCCATGACATTTTCTTCCTTAGCCGCTACTTCTTCGACTTCGGAAACTTTCTTTTCTTCGTTCATTTAAGAACCTCCATTTGTTTTAAGCCTCCACCATTTCGAACAACTTCCCCCTAGCTTAATAGGGACTCGGAAGTTGAATCCATGATGTGCGTATTTACTCTTTCTATAAATAAAAAGAGTGTGATTATTCTAACACTCTCTAATTTAACTGCCAATAAATAATTAATTATTTTTTGAAGGCACGTGGATGATGAAGTTGAAATTGATCAATCATTTGCTCCTCAGTCACGTGAGTATAAATCTGTGTTGTATTAAGTGATTCGTGGCCCAAAAGTTCCTGAATTACCCGTAAATCTGCGCCGCCTTCAAGTAAATGCGTTGCAAAGGAATGACGGAAAATATGTGGATGTAATCCGTAATTTGTTCCGATTTTCTTTTCAATATCATCAAGAATAAATTGTAAACCGCGAACAGTTAATTTCTTTCCTTGGGAGTTAAGAAAGACATATTCATTGTTAAATTCAAACTTATTTAAAGCCACCAAACTTGGTCGACATTCTTCTAAATATTTCTCTAAAGTTTGTTTTGAAGACTGGGAGAATACAACCATTCGTTCTTTACGACCCTTACCTAAAATTCGAATTGTTCTTCTTTTAAAATCGATGTCACGTAATCGAATATCGATAAACTCACTTGCTCGAACACCAGTAGCATAAAGGATTTCCATGATTGCTTGGTCACGGAGCATTAAAGGATCGGTTCTTTCTTTGTTTCGTCTAAATAGGTCTTCTATTTGTTCTATATATAGAACACTCGGTAGATTTTTGTCTTGTTTGATCGAGTCTAAATAAAGGAAAGGATTGTCCTTAACAACTCCCTTCTTTAGTAAATAGGAATAATAATGACGAAGCGATGCAACTTTTCTTTGACACGATCTTTTTGAAACTCCATCCATCATTAGTTCAGATAGATAGTTACGAATTGTTCCTGCATCAACATCAGTTATATCAACACCATGTTTAAAATTAATTCGATAAAACTGCTCAATATCCCGACCATACGAATCTAGTGTTTTATCCGAGTATCCGTGATCATATTTAAGATGTTCTAAAAAGTCTTTAATCTCATCAAGCATCGATCGATTCTCTCCACTCATCGATTAACTTCAAAGAACGTTCCACAAGTTCCTCTCGTGAGCTTGCATTCGCTCCGTAGAAAATACCGAAATTTGCGTTCATTGGTGAAAAATCTTTGGGATTTGCATGGATAACATAGTTTTTTAAAGATCCAATCATTGTCTGTAAAGGAAGATCAGGAATCTTTTTATTTTCTAATTTGGCCATGGCATAAATACCGGCAAGAATACCCATTGCAGCTGATTCAACGTAACCTTCAACCCCAATTAATTGCCCGGCCAGAAAGACGTCACTATTAGTCTTCATTGAAAGATTGTCGTTAAGAATTGTTGGGGAACATAAATACATATTTTTATGCATCAAACCATAACGGACGAATTCAGCATTTTCTAATCCAGGAATCATTCTAAAGACACGTTTTTGTTCTGGATAGGTAAGGTTTGTTTGAAATCCAACAATGTTATATAAATCACCAAATTGATTATCTTGTCTTAGTTGAACAACAGCGTAGGCTTTTGGACGATCCATCATTTGTAAACCTTTAGGTTTCATTGGACCATAACGTAGCGTGTCGCGTCCTCTTTTAGCCATAACTTCGATTGGCATACAACCTTCGAAATAGTTTTTATCAAAATCATGAATCATCGCTAATTCCGCATGTGTTAATTCATCATAAAACTTGTTGTATTGTTCTTCTGAAAAAGGACAGTTAATATAGGAATCATCACCTTGGTCATAACGTGCTTTTCGATAAGCAATTTCCATGTTGATTGAATCCTTTTTTACAATCGGTGCGCTTGCATCAAAAAAGAACAAAGAGTCTTGCCCAACTTGTTTAGCTAAATAGCTTGCCAAACCTTCACTTGTTAATGGACCAGTAGCAATAATGTTAATGCCATTTTTAGGCTCTTTTACATCCTCATGATGCACATGAAAATTTGAAAAAGAACCAAGAATTGCGGTAATTTTCTCAGCAAAACGGTCACGATCAACACTTAATGCATTTCCGCTTGGAACCTCAGTTTCTTTTGCAGCTTCCATCATTATTGAACCAAGATGAGACATCTCTTCTTTGAGTAAACCACACGCATTATCGAGGCGTTTTGACTTCAAAGAATTCGAACAAACAAGTTCACCAAAAAATCCTGTATGATGAGCAGGAGTCATCTCATTTGGACGTTTCTCAAAAAGATGAACCTCATAACCTTTTTTTAGCAAAAAGTAGCAGGCTTCTGCGCCAGCTAAACCGCCGCCGATAACATTAACTTTCTTCATGCGAGTATTATAACAAAAAAAGGCAAATATTAATTCGCCTTTTTAATGTATTCGATGTGGTGACACTTTGGATAATTGGAACATCCGATGATTGTTCGGCCTCGAGCTGTTCGCTTCACAAGATCTCCACCACATTCTTGACATTTACCAACTACTTCAAGAGGTTTCTTTTCGTTTTTGATGTAGTCACAATGTGGGTAATTAGAACAAGCAACAAACTTTTTGCCTTTTTTACTTCTTCTATAAACCAAAGGTTTACCACAGACTGGACACATCTCACCAGTGTACTCAATTTGAGTTTCGTTTTCGCAATAGTCACAATCTGGGAAATTAGAACATCCGATAAACTCTCCGAATTTACCTTTTTTAATGACTAATTCACTTCCACATTTTGGACATTTTCGACCAACAGGAACGTCTTCATCTTTGTACATCTTCTTGCTTGCATCTTCGGCAATCTTAGTGAATTCATCATAGAAGTTATGAAGAACATCACTTCGAGAAATTTCGCCTTCTTGAATCTTATCAAGATAAGATTCCATTCGAGCAGTATATTTTACATCGATCAAACTTGGGAAGTATTTATTCAAAACAATAGAAGTTTTCTTACCTTGTTCGGTTGTTTCGAATTGACCTTGCTTTGTTTCAATATATTTTCTCTTTAGGAGCGTATCGATAGTTGAAGCATATGTTGATGGACGACCAATACCTTTTTCTTCCATGAGCTTAACTACTTTAGCTTCGTTAAGTTTTGCTGGAGGTTGGGTAAACTTTTGTTCATTAACCACATTTTTAATTTCAAGTATTTCACCTTCAACAAATTTTGGAGGAATTTTATCATCCTGCTTTTCCGCAGAGTAAATCTTGGTATAACCATCAAAGATTGTTGATGAGAAATCAGACTTAAATTCAACACCATTAGATTCGAAGGTGACTTTCTCAACAGACTCTTTTTTGGCAACCATCAAGGATGCTAATGTTCTTTCATAAATTAATTTATATAGTTTATAAAGGTCATTTGCTTTAGATTTGGCATTAGCAAACAAAGCACCTTTAATTGATTCTGGGGTGCGATGGTTTGATGTTGGACGAATTGCTTCGTGAGCGTTTTGTGCTTGAGCTTGTTTAACAATTTTTCGTTTTCCAACGTATTCTTTTCCGAATGTTTCGGTGATAAAGTTAGTCGCACGTTCAACAAATGTATCAGAAAGATAAGTTGAATCGGTACGAATGTAGGTGATTAAGCCAACATGTTCATCACCAAGGTTGATACCTTCATAGAGTTCTTGAGCAAGTTCGGAGGTCTTCTTGGTTGAGAAGTGATAGACGTTAAATGCTTCTTGTTGAAGAGAGGAAGTTGTGAAGGCTGGTTTTGATTCCACACTCTTCACGCTTTTCTTAATTTCTTTGACAATAATTTCCTTACCTAATTTAGCAAGAATTTTGTCATTTGTTTCCTTATTTGGAATCTCTTTAATTTCGCCACATTTATCAAATTCAGCCGAGAATTTACGGTTATTTTTGTTAAATTCAACCACTAATCTCCAGTATTCTTCTGGAATGAATTCCTCAATTTCCTTATCGTGATCAGTGATCATTTTTAAGGTTGCCGATTGAACTCGACCAGCAGATTTCGATTTGATTTTTTTCTGAACTAAACCAGAAAGTTTAAAGCCCATGATACGGTCGATAATTCGACGTGTTTCTTGTGAGTTAACAAGATTCATGTCAATCGTGCGTGGATGTTTAATTGCTTCATTAATAGATGCACGCGTGATTTCATGGAACTCGAGACGCTTTGTTGTCTTTGGATCGAGACCTAAAACTTGAGATAAATGCCAGGCGATGGCTTCACCTTCACGGTCAGGGTCGGTAGCAAGCAGAACTTCGTCTGCTTGACGCGCGGCATTTTTAAGTTCATTCACAGTTGGATATTTCGATTTTGTAATCACATAAGAAGCTTTAAAATCGTTATTTACATCCACACCATAGCCACCCTTTCCACTTGTGGAAAGATCTCTAATATGTCCCTTAGATGCTAAGACAACATATTCGTCACCAAGGTAACGTTGGATGGTATGACATTTATTTGGAGATTCGACAATAACTAGCTTCATATCGCTATAAGAATATATTGGTTTGTATCGCATAAGTCAAACACCTAATTTACTTAAAGAATACATATATTTCTTTAATATATTTTTATAGTTCAAAAATTGGTCCTTCTTTATCGCATTCAAGAACCTCAAGTAAGTCTTTTGCAGACTCAATCATGTAGGCACCTTGCTTAATTAAATGGTTACAAAGTGAGTTTTCTTGAATTGGATAAGGAACACAACAAACATCTTTTCCAGTTGATAAAGCGTAAGCAGTTGATATCTGAGTTCCAGAGTGTTTTTTCGCTTCAGTAATAATAACTACTCGCGATAATCCAACAATGATTCGGTTGCGCATTGGAAAATATTTCGCACAGGGTGTAACATCACACGGATATTCCGATATTAATAACCCAGTTCTTTTAATATCTTCATACAAATCGTGGTTAGATTCTGGATAGCAAACATCAATCCCACTTCCTAAAACGGCAATTGTTTTTCCTAATTTATTTATACACGCAGCGTGCGCGCATGTATCAATTCCTTTTGCTAAACCGGATACAATTGTGAATTTGTTACATACTTCACTAACAATTTCTTGGGTGATATTTTGTCCGTACTCGGAACATTTTCTTGAACCAATAAACGCCAAGTTTTGATTCTCATCCTTGATTAGTGAAATATCTCCATAGTAATAGAGCACAAAAGGCGGATGAGGTGTCTTTTGTTTTAAATAATCTGGATAATCTTCATCCAGAATCGTGATGCAAGAAGATGTGACTTTTTTAAGCATCTCTTGCACTTGTTCCTCAGTTGGAGGTTCCTCTTTATTTACAAGATGATCATAGATTTGATTGAAGTCACCTTTGTATAACATTGAGAGGTAAATAAGTAAATTTCTAGCTTTCATAAAAAAATCCTTTCACTAACTAAATTCGTAAAAGGACGCCTAAATTTGCACTTATTTATTAAAAATCTTCAAATAAATTCATCTCTCCATGGATGATTTTTTCGACAGGTTTAAATGTTTTACGATGAATATGTTCGATTGGGCCGTACTTTTTTAAAGCATCAAGATGAGCTTTCGTTCCATAACCTTTATTTTTCTTAAAGTTATACATTGGGAATCTTTTATCGAGCTCATCCATCATTTTGTCACGTGTTACCTTAGCAATGATTGAGGCGGCGGCAATCGGTAAAGCCTTGGCATCGCCTTTAACAATATCAATAACTGGAACGTTATATCCAGGAAGTTTCATGCAATCGGTTAAAACAAGATCAAAATCATGTTTCATATCACTAATAGCAAGCTTCATCGCTTTACGCGCAGCTTCATAAATATTTATTTCATCAATCTCATCGGCACTGACAATTCCAACACCAATAGCAATCGCATGTTCTTTAATTTCTAAAAATAACTCCTCACGTTGCTTTTCGCTAAGCTGTTTAGAGTCATTAATTCTCTCGTTTTTATAATCTTGAGGAAGAATTACTGCGGCAGCAACAACAGGACCAGCAAGTGGGCCACGTCCAGCCTCATCTGTACCAACAATGAGTTTGACGCTATCGGAATAAAATTGGTCTTGATAAGTTAATCTCATCTTCAATCAACTCTTTCGAAACTAACTCGCCCAATTTGACCGTTCTTCAGCTCATTTAAGAAGACCTCCATGGCTTTACCTGTATCTTCCAGGCCCTTAGACAAATAACCTCTAGAACGAGCTATTTTCGTAAACGCATCAATAAATGAATCTTTTTCTTCAAGATAAGCGAATCTTTCTTGTAAGTTCTTAAAATAAAATTCTTTAACATAGTTAAAAGCGGTCTCAGCAACTTCTTCGGTTGGAAGGATCTCTCTTTTAATTGAACCAGTTAATGCTAAAAGCATTGCCTGCTTTTTATCTTCATAAGAGTTCTGTAAAATTCCTGGAGTATCTAATAATTCAAAACGATTGGATACCTTAATCAATAGTTGTGATTTGGTGTGACCAGGTTTATTTTGGACAGAGGCAGAATGACGTTTAGCAAGTTTATTAATTAGGGTTGATTTTCCAACATTTGGAATACCAATAATCATGGCGCGAATTGGTTGAGGTTTCATTCCTTTAGAAATGAGTTTTTGCTGTTTGGCCTCACCAAGTTTTTCAACATTTTTGATGATGTTTTGAATGTCACTTGATTTATTTAAATCAGCAAAAATCACCGCAGAACCCTTAGCTTCGAAGTAATTTGCCCACTTTTTTGTCATCTCAGGATCAGCTAAATCTGACTTTGTTAAAACAACAAGTCTTAGTTTATTTTGAGTGATCTTATAAAGAGTTTCATTTCGACTTGCTAAAGGAATACGAGCATCTAAAAGTTCGATGACACAGTCAACAAGTTTAATTTTCTTTTCAATCTCAATTTGGGCTTTCTTCATGTGCCCAGGGAACCAATGAATTTGCGTACTCATTTAATCCACCTCGGCCAACCAATTCTTAGATTGGTATAAACCACTTCTCCACCGGATAAAGTTGTATCAGCAGTTCCAATCACCGCCACAACAATTCCAGCAATATCTTCTCTAGACACTGGTCCAAAACTTCTTGAATCGGATGAATAACCGCGGTTATCACCACAAATAAAGTACTCGTTTTTACCTAATGTAGTTGGAGTTTGATACCCAGCATAAGAACCTTCAAAAACATATTCTTGTTGAACAGGTTGATTTACTTTTTCAAACTCTCCATTTTGGTTTTGCAAGTATAAAGATCCATTATCATCGCCACTACCAAAGTAGAACGTTTCGCCAGGCATAACTAAAACACGTTTAATTAAATCTCGACTTGGATTATTTGGTTGGGATGCAATAACAATATCGAAACGTTCTAAGCGATCAAAAGTCGCTTGATGGCCATCCCAAATTACACAGTCAAGATTCTTATCACCATTATTAGCTTTACCGCCTGTTTTGCCTTTAATATGGCCATAACGATCAACGGCATCAGCGTTAAAAGTTGGATACATTGATTGACCATTGATCCACTTAATCTCAAAATAGGTTTTTTGGAAGATTAATGTAACAGAGAAAAGAGTGCTTAGTGCTAAGAAAAGGGCAATCAAAACAAAAGTTATCTTGTCAAACAAGACTCTTCTTTGAATTTGCTTTTCACTCAGGATTTTCTCGCCCATAGGCATATTATACACTCTCACAATTAGTTTAGGAACAAAACCTATGGTTATCCACAAAAACTATCAATATAGAGAGCAAAATAAAAACTCGCCTTACGACGAGTTTTATTAAGCTTCGTATCTTAGATAACTTCTTTAATACGAGCGGCTTTGCCAGAGCGATTACGTAAGTAGGTAATTCTACTACGACGAACCTTACCATGTTTCACAACTTCAATCTTAGCGATTGCTGGGGAGTGAATTGGGAATGTTCTTTCAACGCCAACACCTGAAGAAATTTTTCTTACAGTGAAGGTCTCACTGACACCGGAGCCGCGGCGTTGCATAACGACGCCTTGGAAGACTTGGATACGTTCTTTGTTGTTTTCGATAATACGAACGCTAACTTTAATAGTGTCACCACCTTTGAATTCTGGGACATCTTTGCGAAGTTGGCGAGCGGTAATTTCATTAACAATATTTGTGTTCATGTCTTTTTACCTCCTCTAACTAATATTTCTTAGGGCGTTCATATCATGACTTGAAAGCGGAACGTCTGCATCGAGTTACGAAACTCGCAAGAAAGATACTATCAAATATATATTTGGTTAGCAAGCGAAATCTTTTAAATTTAAATGGGTGTTAAGTAAAAATACTTGACACTATCTATATTATTTATATAATAGACATCGACGAAAAGGAGAATAAACTTATGTCAGTCAAAATTAGATTAACCCGTATTGGTCGTCACAAAGACCCAATCTACCGTGTCGTCGTTGCCGATTCACGTTTCGCTCGTGATGGTCGCTATGTCGAACAAATTGGATACTTTGATCCAGCTAAAGGGCCAGAAAATGCCGATATCAATGAAGAATTAGCACTCAAATGGTTAGGAAAAGGTGCTCAACCATCCGATTCCATTCGTACTCTCTTCACCAAGAAAGGCATTATACAAAAATACGTTGCTTCCAAAAAAGGAGCTAAATAATGATGGATTACGAAAAGATCATTCATGCTATTGTCGATCCTTTCTTAATCAATCCAGAAGCTCTCATGATTCGTGAGCTTCCAAGCGACAACGAGAAGAATATTACTCTTCTTGTTTGCGCTGAAAACGAAGATACAGCCCGCTTAATTGGTAAGAAAGGTGCTGTTGCTAATGCTTTAAGAGAAGTTGTTGCTATTGCTGCTAAAGCAGAAAATAAGCACGTTTACTTAAAGTTTGAATCTTTCGACGAAGAAAAATAATAATGGAATATCTCTTAGTAGGAACGATTGTTAAAACAGTCGGTCTTAAAGGCGAAGTAAAAATATATCCATCTACTCATTTTCGTGATTCTCGTTTTAAAGTCGGGAATCACGTTTTCTTACTCGATGAAAATGGTGAAAAATATAAAACTTTAACTATTAAAAAACACAATAGGATTGGTGAAATGGATCAAGTCATCTTCGAAGAAATTTCATCTATTGAAGAAGCGCAACTTTTTGTTAGAAAAGATCTCTTTGTTGAAAAGGATCGTTCTTTCTTAAAGAAAGATACTTACTTCTTTGATGATTTAACTGGATGCGATGTCTATTTTGATAATCAAAACTACATCGGTAAAGTAATTAAAGTAGAAGAATTTTCTAGCTACGCCACATTAAGAGTTTCAACTGAAAAAAATAAATCAGTCCTGATTCCATTTGTTAACGCATTTATTAAAGACGTTGACATTGATGAAAAGAAAATCATCGTGAACTTTATTGAAGGTCTTGTATGAGAATTAACATTTTAACCTTATTTCCAGAGATGTTTGACGGGTTCTTAACGAACTCGATTATTAAGCGTGCTCTAGCGAAAAATGTTGTTCAAATTAAGATCATCAATATTCGTGATTTTACCCTCGACAAATATCGTCGAGTTGACACACCACCAATTGGCGGAGGAGCCGGTTTAATTATGAAATGCCAACCAATTGTAGATGCCTTAAAATCAATCGAAAATCCTCATAGCCACAAGATACTAATGAGTCCAAAAGGAAAGCAATTTAACCAGCAATTCGCGGTTAATTTTGCCAAACTCGAAGATTTAACAATTGTTTGTGGACACTATGAAGGAGTTGACGAAAGAGTCTCGAATTACGTTGATGAAGAGATCTCAATTGGAGACTATGTTTTAACTGGAGGCGAGATTGGTGCGATGGCTATTTCTGATGCCGTCATTCGTCTATTAGATGGAGCAATTACAGATGCTTCACTCAATGAAGAAACATTTACCGATTCTCTACTTGAATATCCACAATACACAGAACCAAAAGATTTTGATGGTCATGTTGTTCCAGATATTCTTTATACCGGTAATCACGAAGCTATTGAGAAGTATCGTCGTAAAGAGAGTCTTCGTCTAACAAGAAAATATCGACCAGACCTTTTTGAAAAACACGTTTTAACAAAACAGGATCAAAAGCTCCTGAAAGAAATCGATGAAGGAGAAGAAGAACCAAAGTGGTTAAAACAAGCTTTAGAAAAAGGCCAAAAATTTACTAAGTAAAGAAAAGGAGCGAATTACATCGCTCCAAATCCACCACCAGGTAAATTCATTCCGGGAGGCATTCTCCCGGTTTTTTTATACTGTTGCATACGCTTCATCATCTCTTGCATTTGTTCAAATTTCTTTAAAAGACGATTGATGTCGGCGTTTGTTTTGCCGCATCCTTTAGCGATACGCACTTTACGTGAATTCTTTAAGATCTCTGGGTGTTGACGTTCATATGGAGTCATTGAATTAACAATTGCTTCCATAACTCTCATCTCACGTTCACCAGCTTCTTTTTGTTCTTCCGTAATTTTTGGCATTCCTGGAATTAAACGAAGAAGTCCGCCAAGAGAACCCATACGTTGAATTCTCTTCATTTGGATGATTAAATCATCCAATGTAAACTTGCCCTCGAGCATCTTGTTTGCTTCGCGGGCTGCTTCTTTTTCATCGATTTCTTCTTTAACTTTCTCAACGAGAGTAACAACGTCACCCATGCCAAGAATACGGTCTGCCATACGGTCTGGGTGGAATTGATCTAAGTCAGATAGTTTTTCACCAGTACCAGCAAATTTAATTGGAACACCAGTTAAGTGTTTAATTGATAAAGCCGAACCACCACGGGCATCACCGTCAAGTTTAGACATGATGATACCGGTAAGATGTAATGCATTATGGAACGCAGTTGCAACGTTAATCGCGTCTTGACCAGACATTGCGTCAACAAGGAGCAATGTTTCAGTTGGTTCAACTGCTGCAGTAATATCATTTAATTCCTGCATCAATGTTTCATCAATTTGCAAACGACCAGCAGTATCGATAATTAAGACATCAAAGTGTTCGTTATAAGCTTTTTCTTTGGCTTTCTTAGCAATCTCAACAGGAGAAACTTCTGTCCCCATTGTGAAAACAGGAACCTGAATTTGTTCACCGATTTGGCATAACTGGTCAATAGCAGCTGGACGATAAACGTCACCGGCAGCAAGAAGAACTTTCTTATTAAGTTTCTTCTTCATTAGCAGAGCTAATTTACCCGCAGATGTTGTTTTACCTGTACCTTGTAGACCAACTAGTAAGATAATTGTTGGTTTATTCTTCTCAAATGTTAGTTCACTATCACCTGAACCTAAAAGTTCAGTTAATTCATCATGAACAATCTTGACCACCATTTGAGATGGATTAACTTTTAAATAAACTTGTTCACCAATTGCTTTTTGTTTAACTGATTCAGTGAATTGTTTAACAACTTTAAAATTAACATCGGCTTCAAGAAGAGCGATACGCACTTCTTTAAGCATGTCTTCCATGTTCGCTTCAGTGAGTCGAGACTGTCCGCGAATCTTCTTTAATATACCTTGAAATTTTTCACTAAGAGACTCAAATGCCATTGCGTAATCTCTCCTCTATTTTGTGAGCAACTTCTTCATCTTTAAATTCATCAAAAACACTGCAAATCCCCACTTTTTCTTCGCAATTGTAGAGTTTTTCAACTCCTTTTTTAATCGCGTCAGAAACAGCGGTTCGGCTAATTTGGCGAATCTCAGAAATCTCGGATAATGAAAGGTTTGCTCCATAATAATCACTTAAAATTTCATATTGGGTTTTGCTTAAAAGCCCGCCATAAATATCGAGTAAACGGTTGATGTGAATTGTTTCTTCAATGTTATTCACTAACCTTTCCTCCTAAGCAAAGTCCATATAAATATTTATCTAGATCAAACTCTTCTAAGTCAGTCATTTTTTCACCCAAACCAATAAAACGAACTGGAACTCCAAGTTCATCACGAATGGCAAGGATAATTCCGCCTTTTGATGTTCCATCCACCTTTGTAATAACGATTCCTGTTAGTTTGATGCAATCAAGGAATTGTTTTGCTTGAATAACTCCGTTTTGTCCAGTTGTTGCATCAATAATTAAGAATGCTTCATGTGGAGCGTTTGGAATTTCTTTAGAAATAACACGAGAAATTTTAGCTAACTCGTTCATTAAATTAAGTTTGTTTTGTAAACGTCCAGCAGTATCGACAATTAAAAGGTCAGTGCCATCACGTTTTGCTTGGTAAGCAGCATCATAGGCAACGCTAGCTGGATCAGAATTTGCTTTTCCAACAACAATATCGCAGCCAAGTCGATTAGCCCAAATCGTTAATTGTTCTGTCGCCCCAGCTCTAAATGTATCAGCAGCACAAAGTTTTACTTTCTTACCTTGGTTAATATAGCGATAGGCAAGTTTAGCAATCGAAGTTGTTTTGCCAACACCATTGACACCAGCAACTAAAAGAACTGTTGGTCCTTCACTGACAAATTGAACTTCGTTAATAATATCGCCTTTTTCAGCATAACCAACAAACATCTTGTCTACGACAAGTTCATTGATAGCTTTAGGTTCTTTGATGCCTTGGGCCTTACTTTCATCAATCACTTTTTCAATTAAACGGAGTGTTAGAGAAACACCGACGTCTGCTTCAATTAAAATTTCTTCGAGTTGTTCAAAATATTCTTGATTGACTTCTTTATAACGCTTCGATAATTCATCTAATTTATTAGCAAAATGTTCGCGGGATTTACTCATTCCCTCGACATAAACCTTGGTTTCTTCATCTTGTTTTTTCGAAAACTTCTCTTTGAGAAATTTAAATAAACCCATAAATTAACGAACCCTTTTTTCTAATGCTTGTTTAGCAGCATTTTGTTCAGCTTGTTTCTTTGATGAACCAGTTCCAACACCTAGCTCGATGCCATCAAAAGTAACGCGTACAGTAAATGAACGGTCATGCGCTGGACCAGTTTCACTGATTACTTCATAAACGACAGATTCTCGATGTTCAGCTTGTGTTTCTTCTTGAAGCTTTGATTTATAATCAGTCACATCGGACATGCTGAAGTTTTCAATTTCCTTAGCAAAAACATCAAGAAGAAGTTTCTTTGTAAAATCAAATCCTTGATCAAGATAAACTGCACCAATGAAAGCTTCAAAGACATCTTCAAGAAGGTGTTTTGATTGACTGACTTGTGCGACAAATGAGTTACCAACACGGATGTATTGATCCAGCCCATATTTGAGTGCTAATTGACTTAATGATTTTGTCGCAACAAGCATGCTTTTTAGTTTGGTTAAGTTACCTTGTCCCATTTCTGGATGAGTCTTAAAAGCATGTTCAGTTACAACCATATTAATCACAGAATCACCAAGAAATTCAAAACGCTCATAATCGCGGTGTTTTGTGTTTGCATCCGCATTAAAAGAGGAGTGTGTAAAAGCTTCCTCATAGGTTTCTAAAGAATGAGGTTTGATATGGAATTTAACCAGCAATTCTTGGATATTTCTCATTTATTTTAAACTTTCTTTAACTTTTCCGACTAAATCATTTTTAGCGAGATTGTATGCTAAATTAACAGCGTTATAGAATGTGCGAGCATCAGCATTTCCGTGTGATTTAACGGCAATCTTATTGACACCAATAAGCATGGCTCCACCATAACGTTTATAATCCATTTTTGACTTAAAGTCTTTCATGCCGCCTTTGACAAATAAGTAACCGATCTTGGTCAGGAAGTTTTTCTTAAAAGCACCTTTCACCATATCGCCACACATTTTGCCAATACCTTCACTTGTTTTAAGGAAGACATTTCCAACAAAGCCTGGGAAGACAACAACATCAGAATCTCCATCAACGACGTGACGTCCTTCGACGTAGCCTTTAAATTGAGGATCTTCTTTCATCATGGAGTAGGCTTCAATTAATTCAGGGGTACCTTTGCCTTCTTCAACACCATTAGAAATCAACATATATGTTGGGTTTTCGGTGCCATAAAGAGCTTTTGCATAGGCTTGGCCCATCTTCGCGAATTGACAAAGTTCATGAGCATTGTTTTCAACCGATGCACCAATATCACAAAGAATGACATATTTGTCTTTCTTGGTTGGGAAAGGAGTTGTTAATGCTGGACGAGAAATTCCGTCAATCTTCTTTAAGATTAACGTACAAAGGGAAAGGAAGGCTCCGGTCGAACCAGCGGAAACAACACCATCAGCATTTTCAGCAATGACGTTACTAACCGCTTTATAAACAGAGGATTCCTTATCACGCATTGCTTGCATGACTGAGCACTCCATCGGTGCGATTGTGCTTGATGGGATGACGCGTACCTTTTCTGATAAATCAGAAAGAACAGCTGGATCACCAACACCAACGATTTCACAATCGTCGTGTTCACTAACAAATTTATTAATTGCTTCGACAGTGGCTTTATAGCCATTATCTCCGCCCATTAAATCAATAACTAACTTAACCATAATTTCTCCTTATTCAACACCAACGAGGAATGAATAGACTGGTTGATCACCACGACGAATATCAATTTCGATATTCTCGTATTTCTTGGTAATCTTTTCAGCAATATTGTTCATTCTTTCATCATTGATATCAGCACCAACTAAAACTGTAATGAGGAATGTTTCTTCATTAACCATGGCATCAAGTAAATCATAAAGAGCATGGGCGACACGTCTATGACAAGAAATTATTTTCTTTTCATAGATGCCCATGAAATAGTCTTTCTTCACTTCAACACCGTTCATCTTGGTATCTTTAATTGCGTATGTAACAGAACCAGAATGAATATTCTTGAGTTCTTCTTTCATTGTTTTGAAGTTTTCAGCTGGAGAAACGTCTTCATTAAAGACGGAGCAAGCAGCGATACCTTGTGGAATAGTCTTTGTTGGAACAACATAGACTTTAAATTCATCTGATAAAACATCAGCAGCTTGGACAGCAGCCATCACAATATTGGAGTTATTTGGGAAAACATAAACTGTTTTAGCGTTACATTTACGGCAGGCATTGGCAATGTCTTCGATAGATGGGTTCATTGTTTGACCACCGCTAACGATTTCATTTGCTCCCATTGCTGTAAACATTTCATCGATACCAGCCCCAGCACTGATGGCAACCAAACCATATTGTTGAGTTGGAGTAGTCTTGACTGGAGCAGATTGTTCTTCCTCTTTCTTCTTTAAAGAAGGTGGAGTTTGAAGCTTGGAATGTTGCTCGGTCATGTTTTCAACTTTGATTGTGACAAATTCACCATAAGATTGAGCAAAGGTGAGAATGTTTCCTGGGTTCAAAGTGTGAATATGAACTTTAACAATATCATCATCACGGACAACAACAATGGAATTACCACGTTCAATTAATGTTGCCTTGAATGCTTGTTCATCGAATTTTTCTTTTTCCTCAGCTGGGCCTAAACGCATAATGAATTCGGTGCAATAACCAAATTCATCATCTTTATCCATATCTCCGATTGGAGATTCGACTTTAGCTTTTTCTTGGGAAGTATTATCTTCGCGTTCAATAAATTTACCTTTTAAGAAAGAAAGCATGCCTTCGAAAATCTTGACTAAACCAGCACCGCCGGAGTCAACAACACCAACTTCCTTTAGAACTGGAAGAAGATCTGGGGTACGTTTAAGTGATTTTTTAGCTTCGCTAAGAAGTTTTTCCATAGCTTGTTCAATTTCAATTGAACTATCGGCGTAGTCATATAAAGCAGCACTTGCTTCACGCACAACTGTTAAAATTGTTCCTTCAACTGGACGGATAACAGCTTTATAGGCAACTTTCGCGCCATTTTTGAAAGCTTCAGCAAAAGCTGGAGCAGAAATGGTCTTCTTTCCTTCTAGGCTTTGAGCAAATCCACGGAAAATTTGGGATGTAATAACACCAGAGTTTCCACGAGCACCCATTAAAAGTCCTTTAGCAAAAGTGTTCGCCACGGTGTAGACATCATCGGCTTCAACGTCTTTAACGAATTTGGCACCGTTAGTCATGGTCATTGACATGTTCATACCAGTGTCACCATCTGGAACAGGGAAGACATTGAGAGCATCAACTTCTGGATAATGGTTATAGAGATTATTGCTCGCTGAGACAAACATCTCCTTCAAGGTTTTTCCATCAATTGTTTTCATAATGATTACCTCTTTATATATTTCGAAATAATTAAAATACGAAATTAAAATCTAAGATAACAAGTTATCTTGCCCGTAATATAGCACTTTACATGTACGTTGTCAAAAAAAGACAACCCTTAAGAGTTGTCTATTTTTCTATTGATATTTATTTTAGAAGGTCTTCGATTTCCTTTTTATGTGACCCATAACAGATGACAATATGATTACCAAGTGGATCAGTTAATAAGGAAGAAATATCCTCATCAAATTCAACTTTCACCTGGGTCCTACAAAGGTCATTTCGACCAAGATTTGCGTTGATTTTGCCTTCAAACGCCTGGAATTTCGACCAATCTTTATTCACTTTTAAGACGGTTACTTTTCCGAGGTTTAATCGCCCAGCAATACCTAATCCAATACCACTTTCAAAGTGTGTATCAAACTTAAAAGAAAGACACATATCAAGAGGGAGTGTGCAATGTGCGAAATACGCATATTTTTCTTTGGCGTTAATGTAACTAGGGTTAACTTGGAACGAACTTTGGTGAGTCACTTTTCTTACAAGTGCCATCGTGAGCATTGTTGGAACATCACCTTCGCATGTCGCAATATAACCATCTTTATTTAGCATCGCTAACGCTAAACAAGAAGTGTTATGATAGATTCCAAGTAAATCAAAACAACGAACTGTTAAGCCATTTAAGTTATGTTTGATAATGATGTTTCTTAATGCAGAATAAATTCGAAGTGCACCTTTTAAAGTTTCTAATGAAACTTTTTCATTTAAATATGGTTCAAAGACAACTGGATCAACAACTTCTTTTGCTTGATCAATTTCTTTCTTAAATTCATCAATTGAAACATCGACTAATTCAACACCAAGTTTCTTCTTTAGTTCATCGTAATCGGTCATGGAGGAGATCAGCCAGTCAGATGGTTTTCCCACCACACCAAGTCTTAATCCACTTAAGATTTGAACATTCTTCTCTATATCTTTTGCGCTGCCCTTTTTTAGCTCCTCTTTTGCCATATTAATGACTTCTGTTGGATCGCCATGAAGAAGGACGAACTTGCGCTTCTTTTGCGCTAAAAAGGAACAAATCTCTAAAGAAGCTGGAAGAGAGTTATTTGCTTTACTCGCCACAATAATATGCGGCTCAGGAAGCGATAAATACATCTTCTTAAATTCTTCTTCTGTTCCACCACTTTCAATAAAAATCACCGGCAAATCACCAACAAACGCGTTAAATTCAGGAGATTTTTCTAGCTTAGGAACATATTCATTTTGTTGCTGAAGAAATAAACGAGGATCGCTAGAAATTTTACTACGTAAATAAATTATTTTCATATATGAATTATACAATAAAAAAATCCGCTTAAAAAGAAAAAGCCCAGCAGCTCACTATTCTCCCCGGCGAACCGGATACCTTCGTCACTACGGTGCTTAACTTCTGTGTTCGGGATGGGAACAGGTGTGTCCACCGCGCCATCGCCACCAGACTTTTTCTTTTTCGAGTCTGTTCTTTGAAAACTAGATATTAAGTTACATGTTCTAAGCTGCGTTTACGTTACCCTATATTTTATTACTTTTTCGATTTAAATCTTAAAAATTTTATGAAATTAAGTCCTCGACCTATTAGTATCAGTCGACTGAATGCATCGCTGCACTTACATCTCTGACCTATCAACCCGCTAACATTGCGGGGGTCTTACTTCTTGCGAATGGGAAGTCTCATCTTGTGGCTGGCTTCACGCTTAGATGCTTTCAGCGTTTATCCATTCCATAGGTAGCTACTCGGCCATGCCACTGGCGTGACAACCGATAGACCATTGCTATGTCCATCCCGGTCCTCTCGTACTAAGGACAGATCCACTCAAACTTCCTGCGCCCACGACAGATAGGGACCAAACTGTCTCACGACGTT
>JAFSMX010000016.1 GCA_017447725.1 Bacilli bacterium | reverse complement strand
TATTATTTTTTGTTCCTTTTGGGCGACCTCTAATTGCTCCGTCTTTCTTTCTAGACATAATTGCCTCCTTTTCATAATCATACTAAAAGAAAAAGTAGACCGCACTTTTTATACGTGTCTACTTTTATCTTATCGGAGCAGATTAACCCTCTTAAATTAAGCACGAAATGCTTTTTTAAATTTAGCGAAGATCGAATCGTTTGGAGATTCTTCTTTTTGGAACTCACCAAGTAACTCTTTTTGTTTCTTAGTTAGTTTAGTTGGTGTCTTCACAATCATGTGAAGGTACTGATCTCCAGGCGTTCCTTTTCGCATATCTTTGATACCGCGACCTTTCAAACGGAGAATCTGGTTTGGTTGTGTTCCAGCAGGAATCTCCACTTCAACTTCTCCATAAACGGTTGGAACATCGATTTTCTTTCCTAACATTGCATCCACAACAGAGATTGGGACATCGAGGTGAATATCATTTCCATCACGCTTAAAGTATTGGTGCGGAATTATCACGATCTCTAAATAGAGATCTCCGTTTGGTCCACCATTAACACCACGTCCACCTTTTTCGCGGATTCTAATTTGTTGACCTTGGTTGATACCAGCTGGAATATTAACTTCCATATCGCGGCGAATGTGTTTATAACCTTTTCCACTACAATCCGGACATAGATTAGAAATAATCTTACCTGAGCCATGACAATCTGGACAGACTTGTTGGGTCTCCATCACGCCAAATAAGGAACGTTGTTGAACGTTTATATAGCCTTTTCCGCCACACTTTGAACAGGTGTGGAAGTCGCTACCATTACGAGCACCGGTTCCATGACATGATGAACATGTTTCATCATATTCAACTGGAAATGTTACTTTTCGACCATTAATCGCATCCATGAAATTCACACGAACACGGCTTAATGTATCATCCCCACGTTGAGGACCGAAATTTTGTTGACGACGGGATCCGCCACCAAAGAAAGAACTAAAAATATCGCCTAAGTCGACTCCGCCAAAACCTTGACTAGAGAATCCAGCTCCACCGAATGGGTTACCATAACCACCTGTAGATGAGCCTTGTTCAAAGGCAGCACTACCAAATTGGTCATAAGTCTGACGCTTTTGATCATCGTAAAGGATGTCGTAAGCTTCCTGGACTTCTTTAAACTTTTCTTCCGCTCCTGGTTCTTTATTTAAATCAGGATGGTATTTCTTGGCGAGCTTTCGATATGCGGATTTAATCTCATCCTTGGATGCTGTTTTAGGTATTCCAAGGGTGGCATAATAATCTTTTCCTGCCATAACTAACCTTTCTAACCAACAAAGCGTGGAGCAAACTTGCCCCAACGCTTTGATGATTGATTTTTAAGAATGTGATGAAACTATTGTTTCATTTTGCTATCAGCATCAACAACATCATCGGCTGTTTGATTGCCTTCGCTTGCTTGTTGAGATTGACCACCCATTGGTGTTTGGGCCATCATTTCAGCAGCTTTTTCGAGCTCAGAAATTCTGTTACGTAATGTCTCCATATCGTTATTGTCTAACGCTGTCTTGAGTTCATCACGGAGTTTTTGAGTTTGTTCTTTTTGAGCGGCATCAATGGAGTCTCCTTTTTCTTGGAGAGCTTGATCGATGGAGTTAATGTATTGTTCCGCTTTGTTACGTAATTCAACTTCTTCTTTACGCTTATTGTCTGCTTCAGCGTTTTCTTCCGCTTCGCGGACCATACGGTCGATATCTTCTTTAGATAATCCGTTTGAACCGGAAATTGTGATTTCTTGTTCCTTTTGAGTATCTAAGTCTTTTGCTTGAACTTTGACGATACCGTTAACGTCGATCGAGAATGTCACTTCAATACGTGGTTCACCTCGACGTGCTGGTTTAATACCAGTTAATTGGAAGTGACCAAGTAATTTGTTATCACGAGCGATTGGACGTTCACCTTGGTAAACCATAATGTCAACAGCTGGTTGATTATCGGCAGCTGTGGAGAAGATTTGAGACTTCGTGGTTGGAATCGTTGTGTTACGGTTAATAAGTGGTGTCATGACTCCACCTAAGGTTTCAATACCTAAGGTAAGTGGGGTAACGTCAAGAAGGACGACATCTTTGATGTCTCCAGAGACAACACCACCTTGAATAGCGGCACCAATAGAGACTGCTTCATCTGGATTAACAGAGAGGTTTGGAGTCTTTCCGGTAAGTTTCTTAACAAGTTCTTGGACGGCTGGCATACGAATTGATCCACCAATTAAGAGAACTTGGTTAAGTTCGCTAGCACTAATATGAGCATCGCTTAATGCACGACGGACAGGTTCTTCTGTACGAGCAAGTAAGTGTTTAGTCATATCTTGGAATTTCGCTCTAGTTAAACGAGTTTCGAAGTTAACTGGGCCATTACTTCCCATTGCGATGAATGGGAGAGAAATAATTGTTTCAAGTGAACTTGAAAGTTCAATCTTGGCTTTTTCAGCTGCGTCTAAGAAACGTTGTTGCGCCATCTTATCTGTGATGTCTAAGCCGGTTTCAATCTTGATTTGGGCTTTAATCCAATCAGCGACGACTTTATCCCAGTCATCACCACCGAGTTTGTTATCACCAGCTGTGGAGATAACTTCGAATGTACCATCGCCAATATCAAGGATGGAAACATCGAATGTACCACCACCTAGATCGTAGACCAAAATCTTTTCAGATTTTTCTTTATCTAGACCATAAGCAAGGGCGGCAGCAGTTGGTTCGTTAATAATACGAACAACTTCTAGACCAGCGATTTGACCAGCGTCTTTAGTTGCTTGTCTTTGGGCATCATTGAAGTAGGCTGGAACAGTAATAACAGCTTTTTCAATCTTGTGTCCGATATTTTCTTCCGCATATTTCTTCATGTAAGCAAGAATCTTAGCGGAGATTTCTTGTGGAGTGTAATCCTTCTTTGTAGCGCCAATGTGTACCTTTTCAGCAGTACCCATTTTACGTTTAATTGAAGAGACGGTGTCTGGGTTAGTAACTGTTTGACGTTTAGCGGCGTTACCAACGATTTCTTCACCGTTTGCTTTAAAAGCAACGACAGATGGTGTAGTCATTGTTCCTTCTGGGTTTGGAATGACTTTCACTGATCCATCAGCTTGGAGATAACTCACAACAGAGTTTGTGGTACCTAAGTCGATACCTAAGATAATTTCTTTTGCCATAATTTGTTTCCTCCTTTAGGCGTCTAATTCTTTCGATTCTATTTGAGAATCGTTATTTTCTTCTTTTTTGTCTTCGTCTTTTTTATCTGTGGAGACGACCACAATTGCTGGTCGGATTAAGTGTTCATGAAGTTTATAACCTTTTAGGTTAACTTGGAGCACTCGGTTTGGTTCACCTTCATCAAACTTTGTTTCCAAGGCTTGCATGAACGACGGATCAAACTTGTCACCGACTTTTGGACTAACTTCGCTGACGCCCTCTTGTTCAAGGACACTCACGAGGTTACGGTAGATAAACTGGAATCCGACGAGGAAGTTTTTCATTTCCTCGGATTTAACCTCCACACTTAGTGCGAGGTGGAATCCATCGAGGATTGGAAGGAGATTATCAACGAATCCTTCAGCGCGGTATTTAAGCGCTTCGCGATGGTCTTTTTCGACATTCTTACGAAGGTTTTGCATATCCGCGTAAGCCCGATAATATTCATTCTTCCAATGATCTAAGTCAGCTTGCAGTTTTTGGATTTCTTCGTGGTGCTTTTCCTTTTGGCTTTGCACCTTCTCTTGTTTCTTTTCTTCCTTCACTATTTTCTTCCTTTCTCTCGTCTTCAACCTTTGGTTGTTTGTTGTAAGTTTTCTCTAACTCACGAACGAGGTATTCCATCGAGGAGACGACTTTGTCGTAATCCATTCGTTTTGGACCAACGATCGCAATCGATCCTTCTTTTTGACCAGGGATTTTCACTTTCGCGGAGATGATCGAGACATCTTCATCTTCCTTACTTTCTCCACCAATGTGGATGGAGATTTCATCATCGGAGTCTTCTTCTACTTCACGGAAGATCTCTGGAGACTCGAATAAATCGAGAAGTTTTTTAATTTTACTGGCATCATTAGCGAACTCTGGTTGATCGAATAAAACATCTTTTCCATACGCACTTAATCGGTCTTTAGCGAAGCCTAGGAACGCTTCGAGCATTGTTTGATAAACCACATCATGGTCGATCACATAGTCGCTAAGTAATGGGCGAATCGCTTCCATCTTCGGAACAAGATCACTAATGCGTGTACCTTGTAAGCGTTCATTCAATAATTTCACGCACGATTCAATGTCAGATAATTTGGTCTTTTCGTTAATAACGAAGGTTTTGTTTTCGACATAACCTTGATCAGTAACGAAGACGCATGTGGCACTAGTTTTGGAAAGAGGGATGATTTGAACAGAAACTAATTTTTCTTCATTCACATTTGGGCCAAGGACAATCGATGCTAGATTCGTCATTTGCGAGAGGATTTCACAACTCTCTTTAATCACATCATCAATGGATTGAACTTTTTGTTCGAGAATCGATTGCATCTGATATTTGAATTCATCCGAGACGCTTCTTTCGCGGAGGTTTTCAATGTAATATCGATATCCTTTAGAAGAAGGAACGCGTCCGCTTGATGTGTGTGTCTTTTCTAATAGACCATCTTGTTCAAGAGCATTCATCTCATTACGGATTGTTGCGCTAGAGTAATCTAATCCATACTCTTCAATAAGCGTATGACTTCCGACAGGTTGAGCAGTTTTGATGAAGTGTTCAACAATGAGCTTTAGGACTTTATCACGTCGATTCATTTTTAACCTCCTTTTGGCACTCTCATTCCTCAAGTGCTAACAACATTATATTTCGAATTTTGGCACTGTCAACACTTAAGTGCTAAAATTTTAAAAAAATTATTTGATATCTCATTGATGAGATAAAAAATTCCAAATCCAATCAAAAATAAAGAAAAGACGATGCCGAAACACCGTCTTAAGTCGAATAAAATGAGTAATTATTTATTAAAGGCTTTGGCCATAAGTTCGGCTTGCTTCATCATTTTTGCTTCGCTTGCTTTCTCGATTTGTTCATTGATTAGGAGATTGAGCTTGTTCGCCCCAGCGATACCATCAAATGCAATTGATGATGCTGCTGTGGTAATGGTTATTGTTCCATAGCCAAAGATTTTACCAAAAAGGCCACTAGAAACAGAAACAGATTGAACTTTATCGAGTGGGCTATTAAGTTTTTTGGTTTTAATTAATCCAACTTTACCTTCAATATGTCCTTCATAAAGAACAATTTTGTTTGAAGCATAACGAAGAAGATCTCTAAATAACCAAAAAACACCAACGATAATGACAAAGCAAATGATATCTTTAATCAAAAGTGGGACTAAAGCAATTCTCGAAGTCTTAACAACTTTATCCATCATTTATTCTCCTTTCTTTGCTATTAAGTATAGAAGAAGAAGAAGAAGACAAGCACTCTCTATGGTAGAGTGCTAATTATTACTTTGTAATAAAGGTTTAGAAAAAGCGGATTAAAAGACGATCCATGACCATCAATCCATCATCTGTGAAAGCGAACTTTCCATCACAAAGTTGCGCTAAATTTTCATGGATGTATTCATCAATAATTGCTTGGTATTTTTGCGTGAAATCTTCTTTGAAGAGATCCTGATATTCTTCGAGTTCGAACCCTTCTTTAAGACGAAGGTGAGTCATTAAAAAGTACTCGCGAAGTAATTTTTGGTCGACTATTTCTTTTTCGGAAACATAGTTTCCTATGAGATACTTGTCTAAGTTTGGAGTATTTTTATAACGCACTCCATTAACATAACCGGAGGCGCCTAGACCGACACCGTAATATTCTTGGTTATGCCAGTAAACGAGATTATGGCGAGATTCATAACCTGGTTTAGAGAAATTAGAAATCTCATAACGTTCGTATCCAGCATCTCTCATTAATGAGAGAATGGTGTCATAAAACTGACGGGATTCATCAGAGTTTTGTTCGTGGATGTTTTTAATAAAGAACAAAGTTCCTGGTTCAACGATTAATGAATAGATTGAAACGTGTTCAGTTTTTAGAGTGAGGATGTTATTAACATCATCTTTTACTTCGTCTAATGTTTGACCCGGAAATCCATACATCAAATCAACGTTGATGTTTTTAAATCCAGTATCACGAGCATTCTGAATGACTTCCCTTGCTTTTTCGAAAGTTTGAAAACGGCCGATTTGAGAGAGTCTTTCATCGTGGGTGGATTGAATCCCTATCGAAAGACGATTCACGCCGTAACGAGCCATTAAAGATAGTTTTTGACTCGTTAGATTCTCCACATTCGCTTCACAAGTAAACTCTCCACCATTCTTTAATAGATTTGAGACCTTTTTTAGAAGCGATTCAAATTCATCATCACTTAAAGAGGTTGGTGTTCCACCACCGATATAAATCGTTTCCATCTTTTTAAGATGATAAGAGTCGATTTCTTTAAATAGAGCTTCGAGATAAGGTTTAGAAAACTTCGAGAAATAAAAAAGTTTTGTGAAGTCACAGTACGGACAGATATGTTCACAAAACGGAATATGAATGTATAAAGAGTTATTGGTGGAATTCGTCATGCTCTTTGGCTTCATCCATCTGTTTTTGGATTTCTTCATCCTCGATTGGGACTAAGATCCGATCTAATTCTTCTTTGGCAGCTTGCTTTTCATCAATTTCTGGTTTCTTAATCTTTAAGAAATTGATTTTGTTTTTAGCAAGCATGACGCCTAAAACAATTAAACCAAAAAATCCAAGTAATCCTAGTAGGACCCATAAAGGTAGTAAATCAGATGCGAGAATGTACATAACTATTTCCTCTTCAAATTGTATCGTATTATTCGAGTAATTCAATCAAATCACGTAAACCGTGAGTATGTTCATGTTTCATATTAATTGCTTCTTCGATGTCGTAATCAACGACAAGGTTGTTACGGATACCAACGATTCGACCAGTCTCGACTTTTCCATCAATAAGAAGTTTCACTGCGTGAGCGGAAAGTCGAGCGGCTAAAATACGGTCTTCAGCGCATGGTGTACCTCCACGTTGGAGACGTCCGAGAACTTCAGTTCTCGCAGTAAAGCCAGTTTCTTCTTCAACACGTTTGGCTAGCTCATTAATATCTAAAAGATTTTCCGAAACAATAATAATGGCGTGATCTTTCTTTTGTGTTTTCATTTTACGAAGACGTTTAAATAAAACATCTTCTTTAAGTTTGTGTTCAACACAAATAACACCTTCTGCACCTTCAGCAAGAGCACTAAATAAGGCCAGATCTCCACAATGGCGACCCATCACTTCGACTAAAGAACATCTTTGATGTGAGCTAGAAGTATCTTTGAGTTTATCGACACATTCACAGATAGTATTTAAAGCTGTGGCAAAACCAATTGTTTGGTCGGTAGAACCGACGTCATTATCAATTGTGCCTGGAATACCAACGACTTTGATGCCTTGTTTAGCTAGGGCGGCTAAACCACGATAAGTTCCATCTCCGCCGATGGCAACTAAAGCGTCAATATCGTAGTCACGTAGATTACGTGCGGCTTTCTTTTGAACTTCTTCATCCGAGAATTCTTTTAAACGAGCAGAACGAATAATTGTTCCACCTCGATTAATAATGTCTTGGGTGAAGTCTTTATTGACTTGTTTAATGTTTCCTTCAACTAAACCTCGATATCCGTCATAAATGACGTACATGTCTTTGTTGTAGGCTAATCCAGTACGGATAACAGTACGGATTGCGGCATTCATTCCTGGGGCGTCGCCACCACTTGTTAAAACTGCGATTCTTTGCATTGTTTGCATCTCCTATTCTTTAAATATTGGAGTATAAACGAACTTTTTATTGTTCACTTTTTCTCGGCGATAATAGCCTCTTAAAGCGAGGTGATCCATTGATGTACGGGCGGTTTCATAAACACAGCCTTCTGCTTTTCGGTATTGCTCAATGGTATAGAAATGACCTTTTTCTCGATGACGAATATAGAAATGGGCTTGGCCTTTCTTTAAGGTTGGGTCGGTTTCTAATAGTTCTTCAGTCAGTTTTTGAAGGTCTCTTTCACTTAATGATTGTTCACTTACTTTTGTAAATGTTTGTTCGTGAACCTTTGGTTGTTCCGCATTTACGACTGGACGAGGAGTGACGCGAACTGATTCTGGAGCAGGTTTTGGTTCCGGCTCATAGAAGTTCGATTCTTTCTTCACTTTTTCCTCAGTTTGACGGAAATCTTCCTCGAGTTGATTTAACGAATGTTCAACAAAAATATTGCTTGATTCTTCGATTGCTTTTGTAAGGATGTCTAAATAGACATCAACAACATAAGTAATGTCATGAGTACGTTGAACTTCTTTGGAAAGTGTACCAACTAAAAGTTGTTGTTCACTAAGTAAGTTTTCGATTGGTAGATAAGCACCGTATTCGCCAACTTCATTTACAATAATGCTCTTACAAAGTAAGATACTCATTTCATAGTTATAATGAGCGAATGGTTTAATATAATTAAAGACATAGCAGACAATGGCTACACGAACAAATAATGGAAGATCACGACGATCAACAAAGTTTAAAAGTGCATCCATCTGTCCTTCAATTAGATTTGCTGGTGCGCCAGCATATTCACGTCCAATTAGGACGTTGTTCTTTTGTTCAATATCGGTTGTTCGATAGAACTCTAATAGTTCTGGGTTACCAGTAATCGTGGCATAGAAATCAGCTAAGAGGTCTTCGTTAATTTCTAAATTTCCTTCTTCAAAACGGTCAAATGCTTGGAGGTATCTTTCAAGATAAGCGAATTGAGGATCAATGTTTTCACTGCGAAGAATGTTTTGAATGGAAACATCATCAAGATTCTTGCCATTTGCTTTAGCAATACTTTTGAGACTCTTACTTAAAAGAGTGTTCATGATGCGTTGGTAATCTAACGATTCTTTGGAGAGATTTAAGAAAACATCTTTGAAATTATAGTTACGAACATTTACATCGCTAATCTTATTTTGGATGAGTTGGCAAAAACAGATGTCATAAGGTGTCTTTGTTAAATCAGCGAGATTTAATTTTTGACTATCTTTCTTTCGATACTCTAAAATTTGCGCCCAGATTGGATCAATCAGGTTTGTGCCTAAAGCACGAGCAACATCCTGGCGGGTCGCATATTTTTCATCAGTAAAACGAACTTGTAGATTTTGGTTTGCCATATCTATACCTCTTCTTGGCAATATTTTAGCATTCGATACTTCTTATTACAATAAGGATTTACTAATTATTTACTGAATTGCTACCAATAAGTTATTCATCATCAATCGAGAGGACACTCATAAAGGCTTCTTGTGGGACTTCCACAGAGCCGATCGCTTTCATCCGTTTTTTACCTTCTTTTTGTTTTTCAAGAAGTTTACGTTTACGGGAGATATCACCACCATAACATTTGGCTAAAACGTCTTTACGCACTGCCTTAATATCGGCACGAGCAATGACTTTGCCATTAATGGCAGCCTGGACTGGGACTTCGAATTGTTGTCGTGGAATAATTTCTTTTAATTTACGAACAACAACTGAGCCTCTTTCATAAGCATTACTCTTATAGACAATTGTGCTTAAGGCATCAATGGTTTCTCCATTAAGGAGAATATCCATCTTGGCTAAATTAGAGGCATAATAGCCGCTATACTCATAATCAAATGAAGCATAGCCTTTGGTGTATGATTTTAATTTATCAAAGAAATTGTAAACAATTTCAGCTAAAGGAAGTTCATAGGTAATGATCATTCTTGTATCATCAAAGTATTGTAAGTCGTGGTAAATACCACGTCTTTCTTTACAAAGTTCCATAACCGGACCAACAAACTCCTTTGGAGTCATGATTTCCGCTTTAACAAATGGTTCCTGAATTTCTTTGATTAAAGTTAAGTCCGGTAACTTAGATGGGTTATCAAGTTTAATCATATCTCCATTATGGAGATAAACATGATAAATAACACTTGGAGCAGTTAGAATTAAGTCTAAACCATATTCACGTTCAAGTCGTTCTTGTACCACATCCATGTGTAAAAGACCTAAAAAGCCGCATCTAAAGCCAAAACCAAGTGCTTGTGATGTCTCGGCCTCATAGACTAAAGAAGCATCGTTTAACGAGAGTTTTTCTAAAGCATCTTTTAGATCAAGATATTTTTTCGAATCAACAGGGTAAAGACCACAGTAGACCATTGGGTTCATCTTCCTGTAACCAGGAAGCGGTTCT
>JAFSMX010000015.1 GCA_017447725.1 Bacilli bacterium | reverse complement strand
TTTAAGTCTCGATCAGCAGCGTTTCCTGCGGAAAGAGAAGTAATATAAAGGTCACCGATACCATTGATGTTATAAATCTTTTCTAGAATCATTGATCCAGAGAAGACACCAATAAATTCGGCGAGAATTGACGGTAAAATTGGAACGAATGCGTTACGTAAAGCGTGTCTCATAATAGCTTGACGTTTGGTTAAGCCTTTTGTTCTTGCTAAAAGCAGGTATTCACTTGACATAACTTCACAAAGTTCAGCACGAACGAAACGAGTATAACCACAGATTGAACCAAACGATAAGGACATCACTGGAATAATGTAGCCTAAAGCTTTGACACCAGTTGATTTATCGCTTGTTGGCCACTTGGTTGGTAAGCTTCCGTTATAGGCAAACCACCACAGTAAGAAAATAATGATAACGAATGATGGAATGGAAATAAGGACCATGACTGATGTTGAAATAGTGTGGTCAATCCAGGTGTTTTTCTTTAAACCAGCAAGAATTCCTAAGCCTATTCCTAATGGAACAGAGATCACAACAGAAATGATGTTAATCTTTAAGGAAACTGGTAAACGCTCCGCAATAATAGCGATCGCACTGGCTTCTGGTTCGATATGTGTTGAACGACCCCAGTCGAATTTAGTAACAATGTTACCTAACCATTCAAAGTATTGGTCAACGATTGGACGTTCATAATAATAGATTCTTTGACTTGTTCCTGGACGATCATAATATGCTAAAAAGTCGCCTAGTTCTGGATGAGGCGTATCAAACTTTAAAACATAGCCGTATTCCCATTGGGTTTCATAGAAGGAATAAATTTCGGCCGGTTTTGAGCTAGCAATTTTGGCTGGTCCAAGTGATTTAATGAGGAAAAATGTTAACGTTAAAATGATAAAAGTTGTCACAAACGCTAAGATGATACGTTTAATTGAATACTTTAGCATCCTTTTTACGTCCTTCCTTTAAGTTGTTAGCATTATAATAAATTATAAAAGATAATGCAACTAAATAAAAAAGGCAATCAAATGATTGCCTTAGTTATTTTGTGTAATTGAATTAATTAGATATCAAAGATATCTTCGCCTTCAGTCCAACCTTCAGCCTTAATGTCTGGGTAGTAAAGTTCTTTTGGTTCAATATCAAATGTTTTGGAAACAATGCTGTCATCAACATAACTTGAACCACGCCAATCATAAGTCATGACTTGCTGAGAGTTCATATATCGGCAGTAGTCTTCGGTATAGTAGAAGTCTTCGGTACGGTTGATATCAGCATAAACACCGCTTGGAATGCCAAGGTTATTACCTAAATCAAAGTCAATTAGGTTATCTTCCCAGTTGAGGGTGTATTTCGCCCAAGCATTACCGTCATTGTCTCCACGAGCATCCTTATAAGTGATGACTGGATCAGAAACACGGAGACATTCTTCAATACCAGCAGTTTCTTCACTATCCGAAACAGTTTTGATTTGGTTTGTGAAAATTGCCGAACCACTGGAGAAAAGAAGATCAAGAACATGAGCAACAGCGGCCCAACGGTCTCCTGATTCAACATAAGCTGTACAGTCAACCTTGATGTAGCGTTTTACTTCGTGATCAATATGGAACAAGAATGTTTCAAATTCATCAGTACAGTAAATGACCCACGTTCCGCTCGAGAATTCAACGTTTCCACCTTGAACTTTAGTTTTGCCCCAGTAGGAGTCAGTAATGTAGATATAAGCTTCTTCAGTAGAGATGACCATCTTCTCGTAGTTTGTGGAACTATTTTGAACGACACCATCTTTCTTAATTGTCGAAACGTTGACCTCGCTAATATCTAAGTAGCTTGGAATTTCGTAACTAGAAGAGGCTTGATGGTTCATGATTGTTTTGATGTTATCATGACCTTGATCGAAGCTATCTGCTAATGTGACGGAGACATAAGTTTGGCTCGAAAATCCACCGCAATTCGCGGTTATAATTGCAAAACCGCATTCTTTTGCAGTAAGTTTTCCATTAGCGTCAACACTAACGGCACTTGGATTGCTAGATGTGTAAGAAATGCTAGGAATATTTGCTAAATCTGGTTTAATTACTCGACCAAGTTGATAGGTTTCACCTTTAACCATGGAAACGTTAGCTTCCTTAATGTTAAAGGATGATAATCCGAGATTTTCAACTGGTGAATAAGAACCGGATTTTGTTGGTTCTAAGTCTTTATGAGCATGTGCGTCACATGCGCTAAAAGCTAGTAGCATTGACATTGTCGCAACAATGAATGGAATTCTCTTTTTCATCATCTATAATCCTCCTTTCGTGTATGTAATTAATTCAATATTAATAAATTGGATCGGTCGAAGAACCACCAGCAATAATGGAGTTAAGTGTTTCTTGACCACCATTGATCTTGAGTGAGTAGGTCACATCAAAGACCCATAGTTTCTTATAGTAGGTGTGTTTTAAGTGATCTGTTTCTTTTTGTGGATTTGGATCATCATCCCACTTAATGGCTTTACGAATACTTTCTTCGATTGCAGCTTGTGCTTCTTGAGTGAGAGTAATCTTCTTTGTATCTGGATCGTAGCTAACGCCTTCATCAACACCGAAGTTTAATCCACCATAGACATAAAGTGAGACCGATTCGATATTAAAGACAGCTGAATCACCAACATCGATAAATTCGCTGTTGAGAGTAATACTGGAATCACCACTGGTCTTCTTTAACGAAGTGTATGGAGATGTGTAAAGTTTCTTAATTGGCTTCACACGTTCACCTTGATCAACAACACCACCGTGGTCAGCAACTTCCCAAAGAGCATCGAAGGAATACTTTTCACCGTTATAAACAAGTGGATGTTTTTCATCGACGACACCTGTATCAGCACCCCAGTTAAGGGTGAATGTTGAGGAGTTATCTGATTTAAGAACTTCTAAGAAGTTAAGTGGGTTATAAGTGTTACCAGAAATAGCACCAAAGCCAAGGTCGAATTCACCGACTTGGAGGTGTTGGTCATAGACGTATTCCCAAACGGTAACAGCCTTATTAACAACATTTAATTTTACGCGTCCGCCTGAAACAGCTGGATCGTTGAATGCTGATTCAAAGTAGGATTTGATATCAACACCATATTCAGTTGTATCAGATTGATACATCCACCAGATTTCAATCTTGATTTCTGTTGGATTATCGACAGTACCATAGTTTAACTTACCTTGTTTAACAAGTTGGGCCACAGCGGTCTTGAAGTAGTTGATCGCGGTATCCTTGTTATAACCATAGTCATCGGTTTCTGGAAGTTCATGTCCTTCACTATCCTTACGGACATTGTGATAATTCTTCACTGCTTCCTTGTGGGCATCAGTGGAGTTATAGGAAATGTTATTTTGTGGATCAGACATGTATGATCCAGAGAAATAGTTAATGGATGGTTGTACACCACGTTTATCCGCAAATGTTTTACGGTCAATGGACCAGAATAAACCATTTAAGAAGTTTTCGTTAGACATCCATGGTTTAACATCCCAACTATGTCCAGCAGAGATGGAACCACTTGGACCAAATCTTTCTGTCCATTGTTCTTGTGTACAAGAGTTAACGTTGAGTTTAAAGACGGAGTCACCTTCGACTTGTTTTGCGGAGCTCTTTTCATCCATGTGTTTTTGTGGAAGTGAGCAGGCATCGAGGTTACCAGCCTTAAATTCATCATAATAAGCATCGGTATTTTCAGTAATGGATGGGTCGATTTTAATACGCACACCAGCAATTTTATAACGATTGTATGGTGCTTTTGTTTCGAACCAGTTACTGTTAACAGTAAAAACAGTCTTTTGACCTTTTTCCCAAACATCAAGGAAGTATGGTCCACAACCGATTGTTGATTCAACAATGTTGTTCTTTAAGTGAGCAGGAACATCATCGTTGTTATTAAATCCACCATAACGTTTACTAGCACGGAGAAGTTCGCCTTGATCAATTTCGGCTTCACCACCGGTGCTATTACGTTTACGGCCAACCATCTTCATGAAGTCTTCAGGAATTGGAGAATAAAGTGAAGATGATAAAGTGTACATTGCTGTAAAGGCATCAATTGGGTTTAAGAGAGTGAATTCAATGTAGTCACCTTCTGGGTATGTGCCACTTTCGTATGGCTCAGTGCCATCAGCGTGGCCAGTTTTAATACCAAGTTTTCCAGCATCTTTCATGGATTCCCAAAGGGCTTTACATTCGGCGTCGTTTTTACCTTCTTTAGTTTGGGCGTTATAGGCGTTTGCGCCTTTAATACCATAAGAAGAATCGGCAGCCATTTCGTTACCACGTTTGAGGTTGTGGCTTCCTGTTAAAAGGAAGCGGAGAATGAATTCATAGTCTTCAAGTTGGACTTTACGACCATTGAATGGAGTTTCTCCATAAGAACCTGTACCGTTATAACGGTAAGAGACACCAGCATCATTAGTACGGAGATAAATTCTCCAACCAGTGTACATATCGGTGTCGTTATGAGCGCCTAAGTGGAACATCTTTGGAGCTTTGGTCACTGGATCAGTTTCGTGAATATCTTCACGAGCTAATTGTGGATACCATTCAGCTTCTGTACGAGTTGCATTAAGTTTCATACCAAAGTATGAGGCGGTAATGTAGCTACTTAAGTCAGAGACTTGAGAACCAGCTGCGTTAAGAGCGTTAATGGTTCCTGGGTCAGAGCTTGATGCACTGTGATAATGATATGGATAATCAGCATCTCTTCCGCTACCTGGAAGTTCTGATGTAAATGGAGCATCAGAGTCACTTAATAAACCATAACCATAACCAGTGATATATTGACGGTTTCCAAGAAGTGCTTTAGCGCGATCACTATAAAGCATGAAACCACCATTTTCGAATAGGGAAATACCTGTTAAGTGGGTATCCATGGCATATTTTTCGAGTTTGCCAAGGATTTCTGTACGTTTTTCACGTTGCTCAGGTGTTGCCGCAGCAGAATAGTTATAACCACCAACAGCTTTTGGAGAAGCTGCAACTACTTCAATGACTTTATAAGCTTCTAATCCAGAAGTTGTTTCGGTAACGGTGAATCGAACTGTACCAGGAGCTTTGGCGGTAATATAACCTGTTGTAGAAATGATTGAGGCAACATTAGAGTTATTAGATTCGTATGTGTATTCACGACCTTCTGTTTTCACACCATTGTCAAAGACAACGAGTTGATAAGGAGTATCACGAACTTCAAGTGCGGCATAGTCGCCATCAATTGCGACAGAGAAAGCGAATTCGCCTTCTTCACTACCACCCTTGCTTCCACATCCGGCTAAGCCGACAAGACACATCGTGCCAGCTAAAGCTAATGTAAAGACATGTGCTTTTTTCATATTAGAAACCTCCTAATGTTTCTTTGGGCGTTTTTTTCCTAATGCCTTGACGATCGCAATACATCCAACGGCTAGGACTGCTACTCCAACAGCGGCTGGCACGCCAATACCAATCGCTAAGTCTCCACCGCGATCTGGTTTAGCACCAGTTGCAACAGATACTTCGGAGCCTAAGGTAACTACTTTTTCATTTCCGTATTGGTCAATTTCAATAAATTGAACTTTTCCATCTTCACCTAACTTGAAGTCGTGGTTAGATTTGAGATAACGGTTTTGGACGATCTCGAAATCGTCATAACTACCTTCTTTAGTGAAGTGAATCACAGCGCCACTTTCACCAAAGGCTTTATCAACTGGACGAATATAGAGACGGTAGGTTCCGTCTTGACGACGTCCGAGTTCTTTCATTGATGAATCAATGAATGATGGTTCGACTTCGACATAATAGACACCTTTTTCTTTATCATAGTTCACTGGGAGGTTGGTATAACCAACAGTGACATATGATAAGGCTTGGTCTTTAATTTCGATACGAACCTTTCCATTCACTTCATAGACTTTGCTCACCTCAGCTGGGGTGTTATCAAGATGAAGTGTGTAGGATTTTTTCACCCATTCACCTGTACCATTGATTTGGTAGTTAAAGGTGACTTCGTATTCGCCATCAGCGAATCTTTCTTGGGTGACTTCGTCATATAGTGGCACAACTGCCCACGCACGGTGAGCAACGTAACCTGCTCCAAGGAATCCGCCTTCGACGTGAGACTTATAAAGGTTGTACTCATTATTAGTCGGGCCGAAGAGCATATCTTCGAGTGCTGACTTATAGACGACTTTTCCGTCAGCTTTATTCTTAATCGTAAAGAAGTTATTACGAACAGAACGTAAGACGAATTGTTGAATGATCATGGTGTTTGTCTTTTCAGCATTGCCAACATAAATGTTGTCAATTGCACCTTCATCACTGAGTGTTAATGGATCTGTACCAACTGGATAGAAACCATTTAATTGAGTGATGTTACGATCATTCTTGAGGATCTGGTCGGTCGCAATGCTATCTGGTGATTTAGCATAGCCAGCCACCCAGAGAGAGCCCATATCCGCGTTATCTTTACCAACGAGTTGTTTAGCCGTGTCGTTAACAAGATCACTTGGATAAACTTGGCCAGGATTCTTTTCGAATTGGAATTCTTCGACAACTGGAGCAGAGTTATAGTTTTGTCCAGCTTTGATATCGCCTCCACCATAGAATCCTAAGAATGGAATGTTGAGGTCTTCTTCAAATCCATCGGTGATGAGTTCACAGTATCCTTCAATATAGGTTCCGTATGGATACATCTCGAGGATTTTTTCTTTATCTGTTTTAGATAAGGAATATGGATTGATGGTGATCTTTGAATCGCCTGGAGCGATAGAGATCTTTTGTCCTTCAATCACATCAAGAACAACATCCTTCGTGGATAAGTATTTGTGGTTTGGAAGTGATTCATAGACAACACCTTCTTGGGCATCTTTAACTTGACTACTGACATAGTAAGTATCTGGTTCGATGATGACTGGGTTGGTCTTACTCTTGTAATCCGCTTCAGTCTTGTAGTAGGTGAGTTGTTTAGTCACCTTGTAAACATCTTTATATGATGCTGTACCAGAGGTGTAAACCACTTTCTTATAGGAGTAGTCGTAGTATTGAATTCCTGGGAGTTTTTCGAAGGAATCAACTTCTCCTAAATAGTTATAGTCAGATGTGATGATCTTGTTGTTTTCTGCTTGAGCAGGACGCATCACAGTTAACTTCACTTTATAATCAAGTGTTTCTTCGCTTTCATTGTGAGCATAGAAACTTAGTTTTAAGTTACCCTTATTGATATCGTCATTGTTGTGAAGTTCGATTTTGGCTTTGCCAAGACCTTTTTCTTCTCCATCAACAACCTTAAATCCTTCAAGGTAGACTTTTGAGTTGAGAGCACCATAGATATCGGCCATACCAGCACCTTGGACACGTGGGGAAGCATAGTTCTTCACGTTTGTTTCTGGGTTTGGTTCAACAATATCCATTGGGTTAGCTGTGGACATTAAGCGCATGTTGACTTTACCGCGTTCTTCTTTAATGGCAGCTAAATCATCTTTACTTAATGAACCATCAGCAATAAGAGGTCCACTAACTTTTGATAAGACAACGGCTTGGGCACCAGCATAGTTTGGTGCGGACATTGAAGTACCAGAGAGGTATTCATATGTTGTAAGAGGTGTGAGTTGCTTATCTTCTTTTGTTTGAGGTGGGACAGCACCACGGATGATATCTCCTGGAGCAGTGATTTCTGGTTTGATATCAAGATCACTACGAGCACCATCTGTGGAGAATGTTGACATTGTACGAGCAGCACTATCTTTAGATAGTTCTTTCTCGATGAATGTGAATAATCCGGTTCTTTCTGATTCAAAGAATGGTTTATCTTTGAAGAGAACAACCGCACATGGCATGGTTGGGTTGAAGTCATCACCGAAGGAACAACGGAATGTGAAGTCTGTTTCGGTTGGGTCGTTGTTAATAATGAATAATCCAATCGCACCTTTATCAGCGGCAGTATTGTACTTATCCGCAAATGAGATGGATCCACGATTAACAACAGCAACTTTTCCTTCAATATCAATGCCAGAGTAATCGTTAGCAGTACCAAATCCTGGAACATAAGCCCATTCGACTTCGTCTTCTAATGAGTTAACAATGTCCCTCATTTTATATTCGGTATCGTATTCACTTGGATAACGTTCGTTATTCACGATTTGGTCATCGTAAGCGATGTTTGTTTCACCGCATTTAATACCTGTTTTATAGTAGATGTAATCTGGGTGAGCAGAACCAATAGACATGGAAGTTGGGTGGTTAGCATAGCTACCTAAGATACCAGTTTCAACCATTTCATTAGTCCAGTTACCATAACCTCCAGCGAAGGAGTAGGATTCTTTACCAGCGTTACCATTTGAGATGGAAGTTAGAATCTTTTCTTCAGAGACCATCTTTTCAATGGTTTGCATAGCAAGGTCATCATCTTCGAATTCGCCAAGGTCACTACCTAAGGACATGTTGATTCCATCAACACCTAAGGTAATACAGTCTTCAAGAGCCATTAAGATGCAGGAGTCATAAGCACCATCACTATCACTTAAACCAAGATCTTTAGAGATATCGTCAGCGCGATATTCAGTGAAGACTCTCATACAAGCTAATTGAGCTTTTGGAGCAATACCTTTGTATTCTGGAGCATTAGCAGCAGTAATTGATGCAACATGGGAACCATGGTAATCGATATCACTATGAACATCGAAGTCTGGTTTAGCATCAGTTGAGTTACCTGTTAATGTGGAACCACCATAGTCAAAGTAGAATGGAACTTTACTATTGAAATATAAAGATCCTTCTTCACCAGGTTTATCAGTTTTTAATCCTGGACGGGTGGTTGGAGTAGATTTCGAGAAATCCATCGAAGCATTAAGTTTGTTCTTTAATGATGGACGATCAACGAATTTTGGAGCAAAACGAACTTTGACGCTATCATCAAGAGCATCAAAGACTTCGTGGTGCCATTCTGGTTGGCCATCAACCTTACCACGGAAATAGAATTCGTTATCTAAAATCGCAATAACGGTGCCTTCACCTTCATATGTGGAGCCTGGAAGAATGTTTCCAGTTCCGTCATCGAAGCCTGGCATACGCATGGTTCGAGCAGAAACGTTCTCGTTTTGATCAATTTCTTCACTGGCTGAACGATTAATTTGATAGGTGACGCCTTGTCCTTTGTTTTTACGGACAACAAAATTGTCCTTATAGACATGTTCGACACCAGAAAGGTTTTCAATTTTAGCAACGTCTTCTTCATTGACCTTTAAAGTCATCGCGTTGTTTAAAACTGTAAACCTATTAACTAATTCAGCTTTTGGGTTGACTGAGTAGCGAATACGTGAAAGAAGGTTTTCTTGTTGATTGAGTGCTTCCTCAGAAGTTAACTCATCAATGTCTTTTTTTAGTTTAACAATCACCCGAGTATCAGGTTCAAGGGCTTCAGTGGCTTTAATCGCACCGGTTGAAGCACCGATTGTTCCTAAAGACATAGTTGCAATCACGCCGCAGAGTAATCGACTTTTCTTCATAACATTACCTCCTAATCGTGCGAGTACACGAGAATAGTAATTGCGTATATTTTATATAAGTATGCGTAGGTATGCAACAAAAAAACGCACAGGTGGCGTGCGAATTTCGTACTTGCGAGTGAACTTTTTAATTAATTTGTAGGCGTAAAATGATTTCTAAAACAATCACAGCGATAATGAACAAAAGTCCTGCTAAAAATAGCATTAAATAGGTTTTTTTCTTCTTTTTTCGTTGGTCATATTTTTGGATTTTATAGTCGGCCATCGAGTTATACATATTTGGATTTCCATTAAACATTGAAGTTAAAAGTTGTTTAAATCCATAAGCGAATGTATCAAAAGCACCTAAACGAGTGATGATAACCATTAAACCACCGCCAATTAAAGCCATACCAGCAATTGAACATGCATCAACAGCATCTTTTAAGCTTTGATTCTTCAAAAAGAAATATAAACAGAAAACAGCCGCGCCAAAAACAATGGAAAAGACAAATGTTAAGATATGAGATTTGTATTTATAGATGAATGTTCTCATTACTAATTCCTTTGTGTTTTGTTGGTGATTTTACTCAAATTGTCGAGATTTTCAAGAGTTTCTACTTTACCATCAAATCCTCAACAATCATAACATACATATTTAATTTAAGACTAGATTACCTTGAAATTCTTAAGGGCTTTTTTGACACCGTGACAGTCGATGTGAGTTGTTACAAATGA
>JAFSMX010000014.1 GCA_017447725.1 Bacilli bacterium | reverse complement strand
TCTTAAAAAGAAGAACGATCCATATCTAAAGATAAGTCGCGATGAAAAAGATCCAAACTATTATTACTTTGGACCATACCCAACTTCTTCATACGCGTATAAAGTAATAAACCTTTTAAATAAAATATTTCCTACGCGTAAATGTCGAAACATCCCTAGCACACCGTGTTTATACTACCACATGGGCATGTGTTTAGGCCCATGTGTGAATCAAATCAGTGAAGAAAAGAACAACGAGCTTTTCGAACAAATTAAATCTTTCTTAAATGGAACAAGTAACGAGATTAAAAACCAATATAAAGAAAGAATGGCTAAAGCCACTGAAAACCTCGAATTTGAAAAAGCCCAGGAATATAAAGACATCTTAGATGCGATTGATCATATTGTCTCGAAAGAAAACGTCGAAGACAAAGAACACATCTCGAAAGATGTCTTTGGTTACACGATTAGAGAAGGTTATCTAAGTCTATCTGTTTTAACATATCGAAAAGGAATTCTTCTTGGTCAAGAATCCTTTATTGTCGAACTCTTTGGAGATGTGATAGAACAAGTCTCTGACCTCATTTTCCAATATTATGAAAATCATCAAAAACCCCAGCAAATTGTGGTTAATTCCGAGCAAATCCTCGATATTTTAAGTTCGGTCTTAGATGTGAAAATTGTCTCAGCATCTCGCGGTAAAAACATGGAAGCCGTCTCGATCGCTAACCTGAATGCTCAACAATCCTTAGACTCCCATTTTATGTCCGCTCGACTAAGTGATTCTAACCTAGAATTACTAGAAAACTTAGGACATAAAATCAATATTGAAACTCCATACCGAATTGAACTTTTTGATAACTCCCACATCCAAGGAGACTCCCCCGTTGGAGTAGTCGTCGTCTTCATCAATGGAGAACCAGTCAAAAAGATGTACCGTAAATTTAATATTGAAGGTAAAGAAAAACGTGATGACTACGCTTCCATGAAAGAAGTTATGACTAGAAGATACTCTCGACTAAAAGAGAATAATGATCCAATGCCAGATCTCATTTTAACTGATGGAGGATTAGGTCAAATCCATGCTGGATGTGAAGTCATTCAAGAACTTGGTCTAAACATCCCTGTTTTTGGTCTATTTAAAAACGACCGTCACCAAACAAAAGGATTAATGGATCAAGAAGGAAATGTCATCTCTTTAGATGATGATAAATCCTTATTCTTCTTACTTGTAAGAATGCAAGACGAAGTCCATCGTTTTGCCATTTCCTTCCATCACCAAAAAAGAAGTAAGAATTTCACTAAATCAATCCTCGATGATATTCCTGGATTAGGATCAAAAAGACAACAACTTATTTTGTCTCATTTTAGTGATTTAGATGCACTTAAAAACGCGACAGTGGAGGAACTATCTCAATACGTTCCAAAAGAGGTCGCAATCAGCATCAAAAATAAAATTAATTAAGACTAACTTTCCGCCAGTATACACATTTGTGCTTGCGTAAATTTCGCACGTATTCGATAATAAAAACACATATAACGGAGAAATAATTATGAAAAAATTCAGGTTATTCAAGGTTCTCTCAATTTTTGCTATCGCTGCAGCTGGTGCTGTTGCTGTTGGTGTTGGAACTAAAGCACCAAAGGTTGAAGCTGCTGAAGCTGCAACAACTACAAGTCGTTTAGTTGCTAAACTTGGAAACATTGGAAAGTGGAGTCAAGACAGTGCAAAATTATGTGCATATTTGACGGATGATTCATCAACATATTGGACAAGCTTGCAAACAATGTCTAGCAACAAAACTTTATATGTTTTTGATTATACAATTAATTTTGCTCCAACTAAATTAATTTGGGTTCGTATGAATCCTGCTGCTACATCTGGTAATTGGAGCCAAAAATGGAATCAAACCGGTGATTTATCAGTTAATGATGCAACATATTTACAAGATCAATGGGACCCAACCACAAATCAATGTAGTAAGTGGGCCATTACAGGCAACGTCTATACAAGCAAAAATAGTTTCTCTACTCCAAAATATTCTATGAATGTTTCGACTGTTGAATTGAATGACCAAAATAATCCACAAGTCTCAGGTTATGTTACTTTAGAAGAAAATGAAGAATTTAAAGTTGTAAATGTGTCTGATGATGTTTGGTCAGGATACTATGGATGCCCTTCTGCGCTAGATAGCGCTTTTACTGGCGGAAGCAAAGAAAAATGTGAAGGTTCGAGCAATATTAAGTGTCTTATTCCTGGGACATATGAATTCTATTTTGATACAGAAACGAAAAGGACATGGATTACTCGACAAGATATTGTCGATGCTGATGGATGGGCAATCTACTTTAATGCTAATGTAGGATGCGATCCTGATGGTGTTTCTTTACCTTCAGGATGGTCAAATTGTGCTACTCAATATGGAAATCTTTCCAATGATGCAAAAGATTATATTTATGGTTCCAAAGCAGATGAAGACGGCGATAATTTAGCTCGTGCTTTGGCAACCTATGATTATGCCGTTGCACATCACTCAACATTAACCAAATTTATAAAAAATTCATCTGATGTCGTAAGAACATCGATTAATCTTGATCGATTTGAAATGAATACTTTGTTTGGCAATGATGATAATGGATTAGTCGTTTCAATCGTTTTGATCTCTATTCTTTCCGTCTCTGCTCTTGCAAGTTTCTACATCATCCGTAAGAGAAAACACATCTAATCTAGTCGATTAAACGGCTCTATGAAATCTAGTGTGGATTTGTGTGGTTTTCCAGACAAATTCCGTAAATAGAGCTATTCAAACCTTTGTGGTTTACAACCGGGATTGCACATCTGCATATCGTGGGATCCCGGTTTTCTTATGGCTTTCTATTTGCCTGTATAATTCGGATTAAAAAGTAAAAATACTTTGTATATATAACAAAATTAATCTGTGTTGTTTGTTGCGTAAAAAAATTATAGAGACTTTTTCCTTATTTTTGTTGAATTAAAAACTATTCAATCTAATGTGGTTGTTAAAATTGGCCATCCACAGTTGTTTGAATAGAACCGATTAAACTTAAATTGACCAACCGAATGGTTGGTCTTTTTATACTTTTGGAAATTTTATTTAATAAACTTTCTTAAATTAATAGGACGTTTCTTAGACATCAATAAATAGATGTAATAAATGACACAGTTAAGTAATAAATATGAGCCAATAGAGAGAACAACTAACATTGATGTTTGGAATGGCTCTTCTCTCTTTGTAAAGTAAACGACAATACCTAAAATAGTTAATCCAACTCCAAACAATGTTCCGACAATTACCGCAACTAAAGGAACATTGTTTATTTTCTCATTTTCATTAAACGCAATCTTGTATAACGAGTTCTCTTTTTTCCAACCCTTTAGGAGGATGATTTGCTCGAATAAAATGAACGCTCCAGTAAGCATAAAAGCGATGATCGAGATGATGTATCCATCCGCAAAAGTTTGGAAAATATGGATTAATCCAAAAACCACAATTACTAGTGGAATTACCAGCAAAACTCCGCTAACTACTCTAAAAATAACATTCTTTTTCTCTTCAAAATTCATCACTTAAATAATATACAAAAAAATTTCAAATTGCACTTACTTGAATAACTCTAACACGCGAGTTAAAATATACGTATAATGAAGCGCTTACATAAGTAACGCGAGGAAGATAGCCTATGAAAAATAGAAAACTAAGACGATGGATGATCGCTGGTTCCGCTTTGTGCTTTTTTGCTGTTCCTCTCACAGGATGTAATGCCAATGTTTCAACTTATCCAAGTGTGAAGTTGGAATTTTCGGAATTACAAATGTCTGTTGGAGAATCTAAGCTACTCCATGTATCTGTTCAAAAAGGATATGACGGTGAAGTTCGTTGGTTCTCCTCAAACGAAAATGTGATTTTGATCAAAGATGGTTATGCCTTCGCCGTTGGCGTTGGTCAAGCCAAAGTTACCGCATCATTTGCTGGTGGCTATGCTGATCTAAATGTCACAGTTGTTGAAGGTGAAGGCGGCGGATCCACAACTGATCGTTTATCCATTTCCCCAAAGAGTAAGAGCATTGCTCCAGGTAAATCATTCAAAATTACTTATTCGATTTATCCAACAGATTCTAAAGTAACATTTACTAGTGGTAACACAGCTGTTGCCACTGTTGATGAAAATGGTAATGTTACTGCTGTCACTGATGGTACAACAAACATCACTGTTACCGGTGAAAATGGCAAAGTTGCTGTTTGTGCCGTCACTGTTTCTGCTGAAGGCGGAGGCGGTGGTGCCGAAGGACGCGACATTGCAGTTGATCGTAACCTCAATTATTCCGGTGTTTCCATCCGTGTTGGTGCTCCAAAGAACCAAGTTGCTTGGATGAACTCCATTCTTGGAGAATTTAACTCCATGACTGGTTCCTCGATCTCATTTACTGTTTCTGAATTCGAAGAAGGCGATGGTGTTAGTAACTTACCAACCGCTGATTCAGCTCCAGATATCTTCCCATATGCTTCTGACCAAACATTAAGCTTCTATCAACTCGGTGCTTTATCTAACGTATCACGTAGTGATGGTAACTGGATTAAAGACAACATGGGCGAAGATGCTTATAAAGCAGCAAGACTACAAAACCTTGTTGGTATTCCATTTACTTCTGATAACGGTTCAGTCATGTTCTATGATAAGAACGTTGTTTCTGATCCAAGTCAAATCGACACTCTTGAAGAATTATTCGCTTTAGCGGATGAAAAAGATCTTGAAGTTGACCTGAAATATGGCGATGGCTTCTATAGTGCTCCAATTCTTCAATCATTTGCCGGTGGTAATTCCTTGTATACCTTAACACCAACTGATCGTTCATATAATGCTGTTTCGACATTTGCCAGCGAAGAAGGCTTACAAGGTGCCAAACTTCTTAAACGTATTATTAGTGATCCATCAATTCGAAACGTTAACGCTAGCGCACCAATTCCAAGTAAAAATGGTGTTTTAGCAACAATCGTTGATGTTTCCAAGGTTGCTTCCTTTAAGAAGGAAATGGCTGATAACGGTGCACAATATGCTACTGCCCCACTTCCATTTATTAGTGATGGTGGACCAAGACTAGGTTCATACTTAGGTTACAAATTCTACGGCGTTAACAACACCTTATCGGCCGCAAATAAAATTATTGCCTTTAACGTTGCTAAATTCTTAGCTAGTGAATATGTTCAAGCAAAACGATTTGATGAATTCAAATCTAAACCAACTATTCTTGACTTAGAAGACTACGCCATGGGTGAATCACATATTCAATCCTTAACTGAACAAGCGAAAAACAATGGAACAATCCTTTTAACTGCTTGTGGTCTCGAACTTTGGAGTGAGGCCCAAACAGCGGCACAAAGCATCAAAGCTCTTCCAGCTAATGCTTCTGATAATGATTACATGGAGATCTTAAGACTCCTTGATAGTGCTCTTGAAAGATAAAAAAGATGACTGCAATTAAGTATTTATCTTTAACAAAAGGCCAACGATTCCTCGTTAATTTTGGCGGATTCTTTAAAAATCTCGGCCGTGGATTTATTGGATTTTTTAAGAGACTTCCATTTAAATTCATTCGCCTTGGCCATAAATTATCTCGTCCATTTGAAACGCTAGTTGATGCTTGGAAGAAAGGAACCTGGATGGTAAGAGGAAACTTCCTCGTCTTTGGTTTATACCAACTCTTCCATAATCAAATCATGCGCGGTCTACTTTATTTAATTTATGAAGTAGTCTTTATTTGGTTCATGATTACGATTGGTGGACCATACTTAGGAAAACTTGGTACTTTAGGAACATTCTCACCAACATCGATGTATGTCGCTGATGCCTACGAAGGTTTAACTGTCACCCTTCCTGGCGATCGTTCCTTTACAATCCTTTTATATTCCATTGTGACATTTATCTTAATGATTATTTTTGTTGCTCTTTGGTATTTCTCCATTAGAGATGCTAGAAGTCTCCAAAATAGTTATGCGGTTGGTAAATATGAAAAGAATGGCCAATTCTTCAAAGACATTCTTGATAAAAATTACCACACCTTACTCTTAGCTGTTCCACTCGTTGGTTTAGTCGGATTTACGGTTATTCCAGTAATATTTATGATTATTACTGGTTTTACCAACTACTCTGGAACCCAGTTCTATCTATTTGACTGGGTTGGTTTCGATAATTATCAAAATCTATTCTCCGGTGTTAGTTCGACAGCAAACGGTAGTGGACTTGTAACAATCTTCTTAAAAGTTTTAGCGTGGACCTTGATGTGGGCACTTATTGCTACATTCACCAACTACTTCCTCGGTATGGTGGTCGCCCTGTTAATTAATAAAAAAGGAATTAAATTAAAAAAGCTTTGGAGAACAGTACTTATTTTAACAATCGCGGTTCCTCAATTCGTTTCTTTACTTTTAATTTCCCAGATGTTCTCTGGTTCAGGCTTTCTCACCAAAGTTTTTGAAAACATTGGTTGGATTGCTCACGACACACTCCCATTTGATAATGCTCTACTCTCACGTATCATCATCATTATTGTTAATATGTGGGTTGGTGTTCCTTACACGATGCTTATTTGTTCTGGTTTATTAATGAATATTCCAGAAGATTTATATGAATCAGCTCGTATTGATGGAGCAACACCATTTAAGATGTTCTCCTCGATTACACTCCCGTACATGTTATTTATTACTGGACCATACTTATTGTCCCAGTTTGTCGGAAATATTAATAACTTCAACATCATCTACCTCTTAAGCCAAGGTAAACCATCATTTGGTTTATCTAGTTTAGGTTATGGCGATGTTGGTCAAACCGACTTACTCATCACGTGGATTTATAAGATGTCAATGGAAGGACAAGATAAGAACTACGCTGTCGCATGTGTGCTTGGCGTATTAGTCTTCTTAATTATTGCCTTCTTCTCACTAGTGCTTTATGGTCGATCAAATTCTGTGAAAAATGAGGGGGATTTCCAATAATGGCTGAGAAGAAAAAACTTGTTAGTAAGCGATTTGCGGAAAAAAGCCAAAGAGCATTAGTTTATTTTGTTCTGACACTGATTTCCCTCATCTGGGTTTTCCCATTCTTTTATCTAATTTTCCAATCCTTTGGTAAATATGCTTCCGGAGGCATATTCCCAGCTAGTGGCGAATGGACTTTCCAAAATTATGTGAATTTATTCACATTACCTGAAACTCCATTCTTGAAGTGGTGGATCAATACCTTCGTCATTGCTTTCTTTACCGCTTTACTTCAAACGATCTTAGTCTTAATGACTTCTTATGCATTAAGCCGTCTTCGTTTTAATGGAAGACAAGCATTAATGAAATTAATTCTTATTCTTGGCATGTTCCCAGGTTTCCTTGGAATGTTAGTTATCTACTACATCCTTGAACTTCTTGGTATAAACACCTCGATTTTCTCATTAATTCTTGTTTATACAGCTTCATCCGCGATGAGCTATTACGTCGCCAAAGGTTTCTTTGATACGATTCCAAAGGCTCTTGATGAAGCGGTGATGATTGACGGAGGAACAAAGAATACCGTTTTCTGGCGTGTGATTCTTCCACTTTCTAAACCAATCATTATTTATACAATTCTTGTTTCATTCACCGGACCATGGGGAGACTTTATGTTTGGTAAATACATTACCCAAACAGCTGGTATGCTCCCAGATGGTTATACCGTCGCTGTTGGTCTACAAGGATTAACATCTAATTCAGATTATTACGGCACATTCTGTGCAGGTGCCGTTTTGGTATCAATTCCGATTACCGCGCTGTTCTTCTGGCTACAACGTTATTACGTTGAAGGTATTGCCGGTGGTGCGGTGAAAGGATAGTAGGAGGAAGAGTTATGGCTTCACTAAAATTAGAACACATCTACAAAGTGTATCCAAACGGACATAAAGCCGTCACTGATTTCAATATGGAAATCAAAGATGGTGAATTTATCGTCTTCGTTGGACCTTCTGGTTGTGGTAAATCAACCACGTTAAGAATGATTGCTGGTCTAGAAGATATTTCGAGTGGTGAACTTTATATCGGTGACACCATCGTGAATGATATGCAACCAAAAGACCGTGATATCGCCATGGTCTTCCAAAACTATGCTCTTTATCCACACATGACTGTTTATGAAAACATGGCCTTTGGTTTAACTTTAAGAAAAGTTCCACGAACCGAAATCCATGAAAAAGTGATGTGGGCTGCGGATGCACTTGGCTTAAAAGATTATCTTGACCGTAAACCAAAAGCGATGTCTGGTGGTCAAAGACAACGTGTCTCACTTGGTCGAGCGATTCTTCGTAATCCAAAGGTGATGCTTCTTGACGAACCTCTATCTAACCTTGATGCGAAACTTCGTAGCCAAATGAGAAGTGTCATTGGTAAACTCCATCAACAATTAAAAACCACATTTATTTATGTTACACACGACCAAGTCGAAGCGATGACTCTTGGCACAAGAGTCGTTGTTATGAAACTTGGTAAAGTACAACAAATCGATACTCCACAAAACTTATATGATCACCCAATCAATAAATTCGTCGCTGGATTTATTGGAACCCCACAAATGAACTTCTTTAATGTGACCTTAAAAGAAGGGGCAAAAGATGTTGATGTGGCCTGGGTTGATGTCGAAGAACAACCACATCTTAAATTAAAGAAAGACCAAGTCTTAAAAGCCGAAAAGAAATTCTTACAAGGAACAAAAACTGTTGTTCTTGGCTTTAGATGTGAAGCGATTTCCGTCGAAGAAGAAGATCTTGCCAAAGGCGATAACATCGTTGATGTTGTCATCTCCCACTTCGAAGAACTTGGTAATGAAACCTTAATTTATGGTGATTTAAAACATATTGAAGGTCTTGGAGAAGAATCAAAGACCCCAGTTATTATCAAAGCTTCTTCTAAGAAAGGCTTTAAACCTGGAGACCGTATTAAAGCTCGTATCGATGTCAGTAAGATTCACTTATTTGATTCCGAGACGGAAATGACGATTATTCCTCCAGTTCCAGAATATTCTGTCCTTCCAGTCGATATTATCGATGGAAAGATGGAACTATTTGGTACTGAAAAGAAACCAAATGATATTCCAGTGGACTTTGTTAAAGATGGAACCATTTCCCTTCCACTTTCCGCCATTAAAGTTGGTGAAGGTAAACTTGAAGCCAAAATTGATCTCATTGAAGTTCATGGCGACAAGTACTTAGCCCAAGTCACCGCTAATAAACATAAACTTTTCTGTTTTGTTGATAGCAAAGCGAAAGTAGGCGATAAGATTAAGTTTGCGGTTGATTATTCTCAAGCCACATTCCGTGATCATGATGAAAAGATTATTGGCTACCCACTTAGTGAACGTGATGACTTAAAAGCCACGTTTGTAAATCTGAAAACTGCTTTTGAAGTGACCAAAAATCAAGAATTCATGGATTTACAAACCAAACGTATTGGTGAAGTTAACGAAAAATATGCCTCTTTAGAGGAAGAGTTTAACAAAGAAAAAGACGCAGCTATAGCTGAAGCGCAAAAGAAACAAGACGCGAACGCTAGTAAAGTTGAAGAAGAAAAAGCCAAACTAGATGAGGCGAACGCGAAAATTAAAGAAGAAATTGCGCTTGCCAAGAAAGATCACTCCGAAAAAGTTAAAGAAGCGAAAGCGAAACATAAAGAAATCCACAAGGCTGAAATGGAAAAGATTGACGCCCAATATAAGAAAATGTGGTTAGATGAGAAGGAAGACTACCGTAAGTCAATGCTCACCAATAAGGATCCAGAATCTCGTCGTTCCAGAAGAATGAGCTATCAAATCTTCAAAGAAAGCTTCCCACAAATGAAGCAAAATGATATCGAAAGAAAGACTAATGCTCTTGATTTTGATAAGGAAACTGAACTTGGTGCTCTTGATTCGAAATTCTCCCAAAAGATGCATGTTCTAAAAGAAGAACTTGCTCAAAATAAACAAGCCTTTGAAGAAACTAATTTCCCACTTAAAGGAGTGGAGAAAGAATATGCTAAGAAGGTGAAAGAACTTGAACAAAGGAAGAAAGATGACCTCTTAAAAGCAGAATTAATCTTCTTCTTCAAGATTGATGAACACTACGAACTTTTACCAGACGCAATTACCACAAAGATCATCCAAGGCTTAGGTAATAAAGTCTTTACAAAAGTCTTTAGAATCGCGATGCCTCATGACGGCTTTGTTGAAGCCGAAGATGGCATTCCATTCCAAGTAGTTCAAGAAGTGAACTATGGTGATGTGAAGATGTATAAGTGTTCTGGTGAACAATATGGCGAGAAGATTTACGTCTATATCTTAAAAGAAAGAGAAATTGAGCGCGGAGAAACGATTAAATTAAAACCACTCATCGAAAAGAGTGAGATTTATGAATCCGATCTCAATATCAGACTGTACTAATTATGAAGATTAAAAAATTACCATTATTATTTGTCTTCTCCTTTGCCTTAATGTCTTGTGGCAAGGCAACTGGTTTTAATGATGTGAAAAAGGTGGTGGATGAAATTTCCTCTGCTCCACTTTTCCCTTATTACCGTGTTGCTGGTTATCTCGACTTCAATAATGAAGTCATGACTGTTGATGCGACATTTGATAAAACACCAAGCACAGATACCTTTGTGCCTTATGCTCGTTATAATGATGGATTTTATTGTCCAAGTGCATCAACAGCCGAATCTGCCGAAGGCAAAGATAACACCATGATTTACATGATGGCGTCTCGTTCATATTGGTTACGTGCCCCACTTCGCCTCACCAAAGATAACTTCTATCGAGTTGACGAAAAAGGTAAAGAAAATAAGACCTGCGGCCACTATATTTTGGAACACATCATTACATCCTATATTGATGAACCTGGAGCGATTAATCCATCATCAAATAAGATGAAATATGAAATCTTAGATAACGGTGGATTTGCCTTTGTTGGGGAAGAGTCTCACACCATCTTTAGAATTGATAATTATCCATATTATCCAGATGTGGCAACACACCCAGAACTAGATGAATGGGATCCAGATTTCCCACTTCCTTGCTATGCGAACCAAGTTAATGCGAAAGTCTATGTTCGCTTTGAATATAACAAGGATGGATGGCTTGTTAAAGAGAGTCTACGTACAGCTGACTATGACTATCAAAAAGCTAGTGCCGCGCAAGTCGCCTTAGAATCAACTTATTCGTATAAATTTGAATAGCATGAAACTTAGAAAAATTGTTACATCATCATTCATGGTGTTACTTCTAAGTTCATGTGCCAAAGAGTTAAGAAGTGACATCAAAGAGTTTGTCGCTTCTTTTTCTTTATCCGAGTCTATGTCGACTTATAAACACGCCGGCTATACAAGCGTGAAAATAAGTGAAGTTGATGGAGTCAAAACAGAAGAAAATATCTCGTTATCGTTTAACACATTAGACGAGGAAAATCTCACTTATAGCTTCACTAAAAAGACGAAAATTAATGACGGCGAAGAAAATATTTTTCAAAAATTTCTCACCAAAAACGATGGAAAATATTTTCTTAACGAAACCGATAAAGAACCAGTCGAATATTCCATTGATCAAATCAATTTACTTGTCCAAGAATTCTTCTATAAAAACGTCATGTACGAAGGAACATACCATTGTAATGGAATGTATTATGGCGATTTAATTTTAGAAACGATCCAAGAATTGCAGGGTTTTGTGGAAATTAATCAGGAAAAAGAGTGGTATATCTTTTCCCATAAAACATCGGGAAAAGTGGATGGAAAAGACTCCAGTGTCGAGCAATATTACTCGGTAAATAAACTTGGAATGTTAGTGCAAAACATTTCTAAACAAAGTTATGGAAGCAACTACATTAACCAAGAAATTAATGTTTTTACACTTTAAATTCATGTCAACAATGTTGACTGTAAATTTTATAAGATTTAAAATAATAACAAGTTATTATCCTTACGTTTAAGGAGATCCCCCTATGAGAAAGAGATTTTTATTTCCAATCGTTCTCAGCGCCGCGTGCATGTGTGCGTGCCAAGCAAACATGGTTGAATTTCCAACCAAAGAACCAGCTGGAAACGTTAGCGAAGTGACTTTAAGTAGCACTTCTGTTTCGTTGTCTATTGGTTTATCAACTAGCTTAACCGCATTCATTGAAAGTGAAGATGACGCTGAAGTAACATGGGTCAACGGAAACCCAAACATCATTTCCCTTCTTGGAGATGAAGAAACCGCATCAATTACTGCTTTAGCTACTGGCGAAACATTCGTGACTGCTATTGCTGGAAGTAAATCCGCTTCCTGTAAAGTCACTGTTAGCAAAGGCTCCAGCGGACCAGTTGTGGTCAATTCCATTAGTTTAAACCGTAACAGCATGACGATTGATTCAGGAACAAGTGCTGAACTGATCGCCACAGTCAATTTCACTGGCAACCAAACCCCAGTTGTTGACTGGTCTGTTGCTAACTCAAGTATTGTTTCCATTATCAAATCAAACAATCGAGCCACCATTAAGGGTGAAGCAGAAGGTACAACACGCGTGACCGCATCATGTGGCGGATCTGCCGCATATTGTGATGTCACTGTCGAAGGTGCCTCTGTTACATTCTCGATTCGTTTATCTAAAGATTCTCTCTCATTAAAAGAAGGTGGAAGTGCTACCTTAAGCGCAACAACTAAACCAGCTGACGCCACAGTCGTCTGGAAATCTAGCGATGAAGGTGTCGCGAAAGTTAGTCAAAGTGGTGTCGTTACTGCAAGCAAAGCCGGAACGGCTGTGATTAGTGCCTCTATTACTAATGAAGGCCAAACCATTAGCGCCACTTGTAACGTTTCAGTTACTTCTAACGCTGAACAAGATGATTACGCTAAAAAAGTTTCTGCTTGGTCAAAACCAGGTCACATTTATTTCCACTACTTAAGAAACACCGATCAAAACTATGATCGTTGGGCTCTTTGGCTTTGGAATTCTTATCCAGTTGATGATGAAGGCTTACTTTATGGAGCTAACCCATCTGGATATGACTTAAAAAATGTCGCTCCTCACACCATTGGTTGGATGAGTAAAGGTGAATGTGGTGAAACAGGAACTGAACCATATGCTGATGAATATGGTCGAATCATCGACGTTAATCTTGCTGAAAGTGAAGAGACATTAATCGGTGGAAAGACTGGAAATAAAGTTAAACTCATTTCTGGTTGGACCGAAGATGAATTAAAGAAAAATAACCTTGGCTTCCTCATTGTTGACCAATCCAAGATGACTGGTGAAGACATGTGGGTCAGTGATGGCGGTGCTGAAGTTTATATTAAAAAGATTGGTAAATACCTCGAAAATGGTGCTGATTCTTATATGCACGTCTACTGTGTTGAAGGTAATGTCGCTGGTTATAAACTGGCCAGTGGAAAACAAGAGGTTCTTAACCCAACATTAACTGATGACACTGGTAAATATCGTTCCAAAAACGACATTTCTGATTTACGTTATGACGCCTTTAGTACAGGTGTTTCAACATCCTCCACATTTAAAGAAGATCGTCCAGGTGTTGGCTATCAAATCTTTGTTCCATCATTTGCGGATAGCGATGGTGACGGATTTGGTGATTTACAAGGTATTATTTCTAGACTTGATTATCTTGATAGTTTAGGTGTGGATGTCTTATGGTTAACCCCAATTCAAGAATCAAACTCCTACCATGGTTATGATGTGACCGACTACTACAAGATTGATTCCCGTTTTGGAACACTTCAAGATTATCAAGAACTCCTCTTTAAAGCTCACCAAAGAGGAATGAAAGTTTTGATGGATATGGTTATCAACCATACATCTAAATCAAACGTCTTATATAAGAAATCCCAAAGAGCAGAAGTCGAAGTGATTAATGGTAAAACCATTAACTACCGCGATATGTATCTATGGAAATATAAAGGTGATAAAGTTCGTGTCTGGGATGAACAAGACCCAACAACATCTGAAGGAATTCAACACGCTAACTTTGTCACAAAGAATGTTGAAGAAGTTTCCGACTGGTATAAAGACGGAACCAGCAATTACTACTATTTCGGTAAATTCGGTTCTGGTATGGCGGAACTCAACTATTCCTCCCAAGCGACCCGTGACTACATGACCGATATGTGTAAATACTGGTTAAGCTTTGGTCTAGATGGTTTCCGTCTCGACGCGATTAAACATATTTACTTACTCGCTGAACTTGATCCAGCCATTAATCTTGGTAGTGATTTCATTACCTATGACGTCGGTTGGAAACATTACTATAACCCAGAAATCGGTGATTATATTACCGTTCCAAACGATTATTCCTATGATCGTAACTTAAACGTCTTATTCTGGAAACAATTCGCTGGCACAATTAAAGCAGCTTATCCAAACTGCTTCTTTGTCGGTGAAAACTTTGATGGTTGGGATGCGAGAATGTGTCAATTCTATGAAGCAATTGACTCCCAATTCGACTTCCAAACCTACTATGCCTTAAACGAAAAGAGAGAAGATGCGATTGGCGATAGCGTGAAGAAATCCATTGATTTATATCGAACTAATCGAGGTTCTGATATCGCCATCAATGGTGCCTTTACATCAAACCACGACGTCTCTCGTATGATGAACCACGCTGTTCAACATGCCGAGGATGTTGACCGTAAATATAATAGGCATCTAGATGCTCTCCACTATGGTGATGTCACATCGTCGAACTTTAACGAGGCCATCTCTCAATCAAAATACTATGCCGCGATCTCGATCTTAACTCCAGGTTGTAGCTGGATTTATTATGGCGATGAGATTGGTCTATGTGGAAACGTCAACGATAAAGTGCCTAATTCAAAAGGAATTATTGTTAATGACCACGGCAATAACGTTGACCGTTGGTATCGTCAACCAATGCGTTGGACTGATACCTATGGTACTGGTGGAACAGTTAAATACCAGTTCTCTGGTATGGAAGTCCTTTGGGATAGTGTTTCAAGTACAATTCGTACTGTTCCTCAACAAGAACAAGATCCAAATTCCTTACTAAGTTACTTTAAATTATTAACCGCAACCAAAGGTCATGAGAAATATCCAACCTATGGTTGGGTGATGAACTCTGGTTCATTTGGCGAGAACCAAAACTGTGCTCAACTTGATATCAGTGATGGTACAAGAAAAGTTCGTGTCGCGATTAATAACTCGAACTCTTCGTCATCATTTGACTACATGGCTCATGGTGAAGTTCTTGGTAAATCCAAAGGATCAACTGCCAGCGGAAATACATTTACTGTGGAACCACACGGCTTCCTAGTTGTGGAAATTTATTAAGGAGGAAACAAAAATGAAGAAACAATTAATTCTCTTATCAACATTATTCCTTCTTGGTGGATGCTCTGAAGCTAAAGTTGCCCCAGAAAGTAAACAAATCGAAACAAAAGATGATCTCGTCGTTCTTTATGGCGAAAAACATCCTTCCGTTTATAAAGGAACAACAAATGAAAGCCAAGTAACATATTTAATGATGTCTCCATTTGGCTATCTTGATCTTCCTGGCGCACCAGTTAAAGGTCAATTTGATGAACTCTTCTATGAGAACACCATTGAATGGCACGCGGATATCAATACTGATTTACCTGATGCAACTGTCGTTAAATCAACTGTTGATGGTGCGACCTTTAGAGGTTGGGCCTATTATGATGAAGACAATGAAAACGTCTTCCCAGATTACTATACAAAAGTACCTGCCAAAGCTGGGTTAGCTCTGAAAGCCATCTTTGATGGCACAGATGCTGGTGGAGGCGGTGGCGGAACTCCTGCCGATACAATTACTTATACAATTACTGATTTTGCTGACTGGGTTCCAAATGATGGCGCAAAAGTTTTCGTTTGGTCCTGGGGTGGTGGATCAGGTGATGGTGTTTGGTCAAGTGTCCAACTCTCCTACCAAGGTGAGGAAAAAGCCTACCATAACGTTACTGGTACATTTACCGCACCAAATAATATTACTGGTTTTAACATCGTCCGATGCTCATCATCAACGACTCTTCCAAACTGGACAGCGACTGGTGATAGCGTAGGTCGAGTTTATAACAAGACCGCGAACGTTGATGTTCGTAGTGGTGTAACTTCATATACGGCACCAGAATTTGTGCAGTATGAATACCAAGCATAGAGAGGTGGAGGCTTAGAATATGAAACATAAATACTTCGTTTTACCGGCAGTACTTGCCGCACTAGCTCTCTCCGCTTTACCTTTTGGTAAAGGAGTTTCACCAACTGTCGAATATGACGATTTGAATAGTGAAGAAAAAGTTCCATTCGTTGATCCAATTAGTTATGAAGATGATAACGAAAAAACAATTCACTATAGCGCAATGAAGGCTAACGAACCAGAAGTCGTTACTGAAACACCTGATATTGTTAAAATTCATTATCACAATGACGATAACGCGTGTTTAACCCGCCGCTTCTACACCTGGGTCACCGGTGTTGATGGTGTCGAGCGTAAACCAAATGGTGTCTGGGATGGAACCGACATGGAAATCACACTCGATTTCTCGGAGATTCCAGAATACCAAGGCTCCATTTCTATCTTCTTTATTATTAAAGTTGCCGGTACTTGGGCTGGACAATCCGAAGATACCGAATTTAGCTACTCCCGTTTCCCAATGAGAGAGGAAGAAGGTAAAAAGATTACTGAATTCTGGACCATTCCTGGTGAAGGTACCTCAATTGAAATCTATCAAACTGAAGAAGAAACCCAGTTCCCGAAGATTAAAACTGCTAAATTTACGAACTTCAATACGATTCACTGTGTTTCTACAGTCGATAAAGAAGGAAAAGCATGGATTCCAGATTCTTGGGAACTTTACGCTTATGATAAGAGTTATTTAAATATGACTGAAGCTAGTCAAAAAGCGAATAAACAACACTATCTCTTCAAGAGTAGTGCTGTTAGCGGTAAGCCAACGACTAGTGAATTTGATATTAAGTTTAACTACACAGCCAAAATCAATGTCCAATACGTCATTGAATCCAAATTCCCAGGTTATCTTGACCGTATTCAAAAAATCATTGTTTCATCCGAATATTTATATCAATCACAAAGATTTGAAGATTACTACACTTATTCTGGTGATGATTTAGGAATGACCTATTCCGAAGAACAAACTACCTTCAAGGTGTGGAGTCCAACATCCGCGAATGTTCTTTTAAATCTATATGATGCTGGTGCTCCAAGATCTCTTGGTGGAAGTGACATTAAGCGTTCGGCGGAAATGTATTACTCCAAAGGTGGTATCTGGGAACTCACCGTTAAAGGAAATATTTCCGGTAAATTCTATACATACACTCTCACTAACTCTAACGGCACCATCGAATCGATGGATCCATACGCCAAAGCTTGTGGCTTAAATGGTATGAGAGGATTTGTTTATGACAAAACATCTAGTCTAGCTAACCCAGAAGGATGGGAAAATGTCCCAGCCATTTGGGATGGCACAGAATACGATATTACCTCGCCACAACAATTAGCCATCTATGAAGTCCATATTCGTGATTTTACAAGCGATGAAACATGGAATAATGGCGAAAAAGGTGGAACATATAACGCCTTTGTTAAAGAAGGCACAAAATTTGATGGTTTAACTACTGGTTATGATCACTTAAAAGAACTTGGAGTAAACGCTGTGCAACTTCTCCCAGTCTTTGATTATGACAATGATGAAAGACCAGAAAAGAATAAATATAACTGGGGTTATAACCCATTAAATTATAACTGTGTTGAAGGAGCTTATTCTTCCGATCCAACCGATCCTTTAGTTCGTATCCGCGAATATAAGAATCTGATCATGAAGATGGCCCAAAACGGCAATCATACCCGTGTGATTATGGATGTTGTCTATAACCACGTTATGTCTGCTAGTGCCAGCTGCTTCACAAAAATTATGCCAAAATACTACTTCCGTTATGATGCGGATTGGAACTTACTTGATGGTTCTGGCTGTAATAACGAAGTTAAATCTGACGCCACAATGATGTCTAAATACATCGTTGATTCCTGTTTATGGTGGGCGAAAGAATACAAAATTAAAGGATTCCGTTTCGACCTCATGGGTTTACTTGATTCTTGGACCATGAGAAAAGTCAAAGATTCCTTATATGCTTACGACAAAGACATTTATGTCTATGGCGAAGGCTGGACCTCTGGTGGCTACCATGGTAAATATGAAGCCGAATATAACCAAGATGGTACAATTGCCTATATTAAAGAGGGAGGATGCGAAACCGATGTTGTTTATCGTTCCCTTTATCCAACTGAGACCTCTCCAGGTTTACTTGGTGGATTTAATAACGGTGGTCGTGACCAACTAAAAGGTGAAAACGACCGTGGTTTCTCTAATTCTCCATATCCAAACTGGGGCTTTATCTCTAAGAGTGCTGGAGACGTTGGAACAAACTCTGATAACGTCGCTTACATGATGAAAGGCGGTAATAGTTATGGAATTCGAGGTGCAAACCCACTTCAAACCGTAGCCTATGCCTCTTGTCACGATAACTACACCCTTTGGGATCAATTACGCTATACACTCGCTCCAAATGGATATAAACCACATGTTGAAAATGATAAAGTTCCATGTGAACCACAAGGATCTAGTGAGCCAGACATTTATGATTTATTAAATGCTACGATTACCGCTCATGGAATGGTTTTCGCCTCTAATAGCGCCGCCTTTATTCAAGGTGGTGAAGAACTTTATCGTTCCAAATCCGCGACAGCGAAACAACTTGAAGAATTAGGCCTTCTTGAACTAGACGCCCATGATAACGTTGTCTTAGATAACGAAGCTATCGTTCGTCCATTCTCTGATGGCTCAACATATAAACATTATTCGAAGAATCCAGACGACTATGTCTCCTCAAGTGAAGTCTGGATGTATGGAAAGATTACCTCCCACAACTCCTATAAATCTCCAGATTTAATTAACTCATTCAAATGGGATCGTAAGAAATCGATTAATTCGACTGATGTTACCGCATATAACGCCATGTGGTCAGCAATGGTGAAGACCCACATTGCTTCCAATAAGACAAAAGGTATTATTGGTGATCAATACGTGGCTGAATTCCACACCTGGACCAATGGTAATGGTTCAACTGGTGTGGCTCTTTGGAATGGTAACGCCGAAGAAACAAAAGGTTATAAATACGCCTTCTCTGGAAGAGGCGAAACATATTTTGCATGGAACGCCACACTTGAAGGCGAAGTTGTTTACTCCGCCGGATTTGTTGGTAATCCACAAGATCGTATTAGTGGTGGTTATCTAAGATTACCGCCTTATTCAACACTTGTGTTGAAAGTTGGAGCATAAGGAGGGCACGATGATGAAAAGAAGTATTAAATTATTCGCTCTTTCTCTATTAGGTTTCCTTTCCTTAGTAAGCTGCAATAGAGCCGACACTGAAAAAGCAATTAATAACTTAGCCGTTGTTTCCGTTGAACTTGATGAAACATACAAAGTTTTAGAGATCGGAGATTCCTTCCAATTGACGGCAACAGTGAAGACTAAAGAAGGTGAAGAAGACGCCAAAGTTGATGTCCAGTGGCGTAGTTCTAATCCACAAGTCGCTGATGTTAACCAAGACGGTTTGGTGACCGCTATTAGCCAAGGTACTGTAACTATTAGTTACCTCGCTGGCTATAAGATGGGCACTTGTACAGTCTATGTTCCAGGTGATGGTGAATCTCAAGGCGGTGGAGTTACTCCAACTCCAACCCCGACACCAACTCCAACCCCAGATCCAGATCCAGAAGATCCTGTTGATCCGGGTGAAGACGAAGACGAAGATAAGCAATGTACAGTCTATTTCTTCATTGATTACAACAATATTGATGAAAATGATACGACCAAGACAAAGCTTTTAGCGAAATTTAAATGGTACGGAGATCGACCAATTTTCGAATCTGGTTTAGTACCAGCCAATCCAACCACTCCAATGGATCCGGCTTTCCCATACTTCATTGGATGGTCAAACCACACCATTATTGATACCAAAGCTGACCTTTGGGATCTCGAAAATGGCGTGATTGGTAATGGCTACTACTTCTACCTCTACGGTATTTGGTCTGATGTATCAGGAGGAGAATTCGTCAAATGAAAAAACGTTTTAAATTAATTCCTCTCCTTTTAGGAGGAGCTCTCGTTTTAGCTGGTTGTGATAACTTTTCACCAAACTGGCCAATGAAATCTCCAAGTCCGGAAGAAATGAGTATCGATACCCCATGGGTTGACTACATTATTCCTGCTACTGAGATTGCATTTGCAAAAGGCGAAACCACTCTTGATCTAAGAAAAGGTGACACACACCAATTCAGTTTTACTGTTGAACCTCGTGACGCTACTTTATCCGCCCTTACTTGGGAATCGGATAACACTAGTGTAGCCACAGTTGAAAACGGTTTATTAACCGCTGTTGGTGGTGGTAAAGCCAATATTTCTCTTTCAAGTGGTGATGTCAAAGCGCGTGCGCTTGTCACGGTCACAGTTCCTATTGAAAACTTTGTTGTGACAAATAATGCGTTAGATCTTGACCTCTATGAGGAAGTGCAACTAAATACAACCTTTAGTCCAGAGGACACCACTCAAAAAGGTTTAAGTTATGAGGCTACTGGAACAGGCTTCACTGTAAGTGATACTGGTCTAGTTAAGGCTGAAGCCGAAGGTAGTGGCGAAATTCGTGTCACTAACGAAGCACTGAATAAAGTGGAAATTGTTACTGTTAATATTTCAGATAAATATAACTACATTTCCTCGTTCACTTTAAATGGTCCAGAAACGATTGAAGTAACAAAAGCTGGACAACTTAGTTATGAAATTGTTGGAATTAATCCAGAAGCTCCAGCTTCTACTTTAAAGAACAATTCTGTTTCTTATGCAGTTAAGGAAGGTAGTGAAGATTTAATAAGCGTTGATGCAAATACTGGTGCAATTAGCGCTAAAGAACCTGGACACGCCACAATTATTGGCTCGATTTATGATGAAAGAAACAAAAACACTGTTACCGATGAAATCGAAATCGAAATCTTTGAAATTAGTGCAACCGCCATTAGTTTAGATAAAACTGGTACGATTGAACTTGATAATAAAGATAACAGTGAATGTCAATTAACGTCGACATACACATTAAGTGATCCAAGTTATGATGCGCCATCACGCGGACACCTTGAATATATTTCCACTGATAGTAGTGTCGCTAAAGTTGATGAAAATGGTTTAATTACGGCTGTTGGTCTAGGTGCCAATGGTAGCGGAGAAACCACAATTACTGTTCGTGATACAAAATATAATGTCTCCGCATCGGTTGATGTTCATACCACAATCTATGCCAAGACCATTCAAATCACTGAAAGTGGTCCATTCTATCTTGATGAAAAGGTTGTTATTACCGCGAATGTTAATCCGGTTAAAACAAGTGATAACCTCGTCTGGGTTTATGACGATACAACTGGTCACACCTTCGAAGAAGATGGAAATAAATTAACGATCACTTGTAATAACTTAGATGAACCAGTTCAAGTTCACGCTTATGTTGGCACAGGTGATAACAAAGTCGAATCAAATCTCATTGAACTAACTCCAATGGAGCGTGAAGTCGACTTTGAATACGGCAAAGTCTACATTGTTGGCTCGGCTAACTATAAAACTAGTGTTTCGAAAGATGCTGGTGCAGAAGGCTCATGGCAGAAAGCTAAATATGCTTATATCATGTCTGATAAGACTGGCCATGCCACAGCCAAATACGAATATAAAGCAACCATCGAATTTAGAGAAAATGATCTTTGGAAGATCAGAAGAAACATTTCTGATTGGTGTGATACCGAATGCTACACCAAAGATTATGATGAAAACTATAAGATTGGTTACTATAAGACCACAGAAGGCGCCTTTGCCGCTGGCCAAATGGGTGTTACCGCTGATGATAACATCATTGTTAAACAACCAGGCAAATACGATATCTACTACGCCTTCTATGAAAACGAAAATCCAGAAGGCTGGTTCGAAGTCTACGTTGAAGAACACGGAATGAAATTAACTTCCAAGAGTGTTCACGCTAAACTTACCTCACCTGATCCAACTGTTTCCAAAATTACGGCGAGTGCATATGAAGGCACACTCGAAGCGAAGGAAGTTGATGATACATATATTTCTGTCGCAATTGATCAACTAACTGGTGTGATTTCTATTACTCCAGTTGCTTTAGGTGAAACCTCCTTTAAGGTCTGTGATAGTGTCAAAGAAATTACAGTCACAGTCGAAATTAAGGAAGGCTCTTCTGCTCCTTCAACATCCCTCTATATTCGTGGCTCTGCCGCTAATGGATGGAGTGATGTTAGTGAAGATTATGTCTTAAAAGAGAGTGCTGACACCAATAATATTGGTGAAATCCTTGATGTCTACCTTTCTCAAGGCGACTTTAAGATTGCTAATACTGATTGGTCTGAGGAATATGGATGGGATTACGATAATCGTAGTACCATTGCTGGTAAAGCAGCAGCGAAATTCTCTGCCGGTGCTTCAGATAATAACATTAGATGTAATGTTGCTGGTTACTACAACATCTACCTCACAGTTAATCATTACATTTTCGTTGATAGTGTTGGAGGAGATGATCCAGCAACTCAATCAATCTACTATGTTAGAGGTAGTGCTGTTGGTAGTTGGGATGCCCTTCCAGCGAACCAAATGCAAACTGATACAAATCCAAATAATGTTGCTATTATCGAAGGAATTCATTTAGATGTTGGCGAATTTAAGATTGCTAATGCCGACTGGACTAAGGAATTCGGTTGGGATTATGATAGCCGTAGCACCATTATTGGTGGCGCTAAAGATAACTTTGCTGCTGGAACAAGCGATAACAACATCAAATGTAACGTTGCAGGCGATTATAACCTTTATTTGACTGTCGACAATTACATTTCCGTTGAACTAGCAAGTGTTGATCCAAACTTTGCGATTACACCAACTTCGGCCACGATTGAATCTGGTGCAAGTACAACTGTGACAGCTTTAAATGTCACTGGTGATTTAGCCTATAGCGTTACTGAAGGAAGTGCTAACGTTACTATTGATGGTTCAACAGCCACAATTACATCAACAAATGTTGGAACAAACTTAATTTCCTTCAGTGATGATAGCGAAGCTGATCCAATTGTCTTCGCCTTAACTGTTACCGCTCCTGTAGCAAAAACACGTCAATATATTGAAACCAAATCTTGGTTCAATGACGGCGGTGAAGGTGAGCATGTTTATGTCTATGCCTTCAAAGAAGGTTCTAGCCCAATGCAAGAAAATGATCCATTCCCAGGCGAAGAAGCAACATGGGTTAAAGATTTAAAAGATGGTAAGAAGTTGTTCTACTATGATATTGCTGAAACATTTGACACGTTCATTGTTTCTAATGGAACTTACCAAACTGAAGATATTTCCATCTCTTCCTTAGGTGGAGATAACTGCATTTATTTAAATGCAGAGGAAGGAAGTGGTGCAATTCCAGTTGGTCACTATCCATATTCAATTACACTCAGTTCAAATGCTGGAACAATTGAATCTGGTGAATCAACATATGTGACTATTGATCGATATATTGGTGATATTACACCAGTCGTTACACCAACTGATTCAGCAAGTGTTTCAATTACTGGTGATGTTGCAACTATTTCTTCTTCAACCGTTGGAGAATCAGAAATTACATTTACTGATGAATTAGGTAATTCTGCTGTTTATACATTAACAGTTGAGGCACCTTCCGCGAAGATTCGCCAATATATTGAAACCAAATCTTGGTTCAATGATGGTGGTGAAGATCAACATGTTTATGTCTACGCCTTCAAAGAAGGTTCTGACCCAATGCAACATAACGCTCCATTCCCTGGAGTTGATGCAACATGGGTGAAAGACTTAGATGATGGTAAAAAACTATTCTATTACGATATTTCCGAGAAATTTGACACCTTCGTTGTTTCTAATGGAACATATCAAACTGAAGATATTGCTATCTCCTCTTTGGAAGGAGATAACTGTATTTATCTCGACGCTGATGCAGGAAGTAGCGCCATTCCAGTTGGCCACTATGATTATTCACTTAGATTAAGTGCAAATAGTGGCACAATTACTACTGGCGGATCTACATCAGTGACATTTGACCGATATATCGGCGAAGTTACATATGAAGTTTCACCTGAAGATTCTGCGACAGTTTCGATTACTGGTGGAACAGCAACAATTTCTTCATCAACTGTTGGAACTTCAACAATTACTTTCACTGATGGTGCAGGAAAAGAAGCCGTCTATACATTAACCGTGAATGAAGCACCGGATCCTTCAACAACAAAGATGGTTTATTTGCAAACAAAAGGTTTCTTTAATAATGGATCTAGTAATCAAGATGTAAAGGTTTATTGCTGGAACAGTGAAAATACATCTATTAATAATGGTTGGCCAGGACAAAGTGCTCAATGGGTAGAAGATTTGCATGGATCTGATGAAGGCAAGAAAATTTTCTCCTTTGAATTTGATTTAACAAAATATGATTGGCTTATATTTGTCCAAATCGTTGATGGTAATCCTGTTTTCCAAACTGTCGATATTAATATTGCATCTTTTGGAAGTAACGATACTGTATATTTGAATGCTGATAATTGGACTGATGCATCAACACCTATTCCAGTTGGCTTCTATACTAGATAACAAATCAGCATATTGAAACACATAAAGAGGCGACTTAGTTGTCGCCTTTTTCTTTTTGTTTAAAATAACCAGCAAATCTCGGTTAATTTTTGCAAAACCTTGATATTTTTATCATTAAAGAGTCGTTAATTTTATAAAATTACTACTCTTTTGTTTTACCAAGGGTATAATAATGAAATTATGGCATACGGATTACTTTATGATTTCTTATACGGTCAAACAATTGACTCGTATAAATATTTTGGTGCCCATTTCGAGAAAAAGGGCAATGAGAATGGAGTTACTTTCCGACTCTACGCTCCAGGAGCTAGTGATGTTTCCGTCATTGGTGAATGGAATAACTGGGATGTTGGAAAAGATAAACTAAATAAGATTGATGATGCTGGAGTCTGGGAAATCTTTATCCCAAACTTAAGTAACTACCAATCATACAAATATCATTTTAGAAACGCTCAAGGAGTTTATGTTGATAAAGCTGACCCATGCGCTTTCTTTAGTGAACTTCGTCCAAACACCTGTTCGAGACTCTTTGATTATCAAGGTTTCCCATGGGGTGATGAAGAATGGATGAAAGCAAGAACCCGTAACTTTGATAAAGCAATGTCGATTTACGAGATGCATCTTGGTAGCTGGATCGGACATGGCGAAAACGACCGCTATTTCTCCTATGATGAAATCGCGGATAAACTTGTTCCATACCTTAAAGGTATGGGATACACCCATGTCGAGTTTATGCCACTGATCCAACACCCATTTGATGGATCGTGGGGTTATCAAGCAACAGGTTTCTATTCTGTTGACTCCCGTTATGGAAACCCACACCAACTAATGAGTTTAATTAACAAACTTCATGAAGCTGGAATCGGTGTTATCTTAGACTTTGCTCCAGTTCATTTTGCCACAGATAGCTTTGCTCTCATCAATTTTGATGGAGCATATCTATTTGAATCTTCTCCAAGTAATGTTTCACCTTGGGGATCATGTTATTTTGATTTAGGTAAAGATCCGGTTCGCAGCTTCTTAATGAGTGCGATGAACTATTTTGTGACAGAATTCCACGTTGATGGAATTCGTGTCGATGCTGTTTCTAACATGCTCTATTACGAAGGAAATAAATCCATTGGCCGAAATGAAGGTGCAATCGAGTTCTTAAAAAGATTAACCTGTAAGATTCATGACCGACACTGGTCAGTAATGATGATTGCGGAAGACTCTTCTGATTTCCCACGTGTGACTAAACCAACAACTGAAGACGGAATTGGTTTTGACTACAAATGGGATTTAGGCTGGATGAACGATACTTTAAAGTATTACTCCAAAGATCCAATCTATAAGAAATACGAACATAATAAGCTCACTTTCTCGATGGCTTATTACTTTAACGAAAACTTTATGCTTCCTTTCTCCCACGACGAAGTCGTGCATGGAAAGGGAACACTGATGAATAAACTCTGGGGTGATTATGTCCAGAAGTTCATGCAATATCGTAACTTACTCACCTATCAATACTCTCACCCAGGAAAGAAACTGAACTTCATGGGTAATGAACTTGGTACATTTGATGAATGGAGTGAAGTTAAATCTCTGGCATGGAACTTAAAACAATATCCAATGCACGATTGCTTAAGCCGCATGATTCATGACTTAAATGAGATTTATAAACATCATTCAGCGATGTATTTAAACGAATACAATCCAAATAACTTCAAATGGTTAATGGTTGATAACGCCGATCAAAGTGTCTTCGCCTTTGAACGATTTAACGAAGATGAACGTTTATTATTCGTCTTCAATATGACTTCCAACTACTATGACTTCATCAATATTCCAGTCACTGAACCAGGATACTACGAAGAAATCTTTAACTCGGATAAAGATATCTATAGTGGTTCAAACCAATATAACGGCGCTCCTTTAATTACTTCTCCAGGAAGTTTTGAAGGTCTACCTTATCACGTCACAATGAAACTAGCCTCCTTTGGAGCGTGTATCTTTAAATATCGAAAATTTAAAGAAAATGACGGAGAAAAGAAGGAAAAAGAGAAGGCTAAAAATAGTGGAAAACGCGGATTATTGCTCGCTGTTTCTTCTCTTCCAGGACGATACGGAATTGGTGATTTTTCTGAAGAAGCATTCGAATTTATTCGACTATTAAAGAAAAATAAGATTAACGTTTGGCAGATTCTTCCACTTAACCCAATTGGTTATGGTCACTCTCCATATCAACCATTTTCTTCTTACGCTTTTGATGAGATTTATATCTCGATCGAAGACCTTAGAAAACGCGGATTAATTCCACATATTAATCGTCTTCCATCAAAAGCGAGAACAAATTTTGAAGTTGCTCGTAAGATTAAAGAAAAAGCCATCTATCTGGCATTTGAAAACTTCAAAAAAGACCATCAAAACCTCAATGTTTTACGTCGATTCATCGATCAAAACCCGTATATTCGTGAATACGCTGAATTCCTTTCTTTAAAAGAACTTAACGATGGAAAGAGTTGGAGCGAATGGAAAGTAAAAAAAGAAGACAAGATGGATGACTTTGTCTATCTTGTATCAAAACATGCTTTCGCCCAAATGATTCTTTTAGAGGAATGGGATAAGATTCGAAAATACGCCAACAAAAACGGCATTGAAATTGTTGGAGACGTTCCATTCTATGTTGGATATGACTCTAGTGACGTCTATTTCCATCGTGAATCATTCTTATTAGATGAGAAATTCCGTCCAACAAAGATTGCTGGAGTACCACCAGATTACTTTAGTAAAGATGGACAAAGATGGGGAAACCCAATCTGGAATTGGGAATATTTATATAAAAACGACTTTAAAGCGATGATGGATCGCTTAGCTTATGCTAGTAAAATCTATGACATTGTTCGTTTAGACCACTTCCGTGCGTTTGATTCCTATTGGGAAATCAATCCAAGTTGTAAAACTGCAGTGGATGGCGAATGGAAATTCCCAAATGGTTATGCCTTCTTTGGTAAACTCTATGAAAAATATCCAAACATCAATCTTATCGTTGAAGATTTAGGAGATTTACGACCAGAAGTTCTTGTTCTTAGAGACGCCTTTGGTCTACCAGGGATGAGAGAACTCGAATTCACCATTGGTGATGATGAGCTTGATGGAAAACATCTCGAAGTCGAAAACATGATTTATTATACTTCGACCCACGATAACGAAACTCTGTTAGAGTGGACCACAAAGCTCACTAAGAAGACTAAAGAAAAACTCTTAAAGAGAATGAATGAACTCGGTATGAAAGGTAATAACCTTACTGAGAAGCTAGTTAGTTACGCTTTAAAACGTAAGGAAAAACTCGTTGTTGTCGCTGTCCAAGATTTACTTGTCATGGATAAGCGTCACAGAATGAATGAACCAGGGATTGTTAATGAAACAAACTGGACATTCAAATTAATTAATTTCGATAAACTTGAGAAAGCGTTAAAACGTTTCTATTAGTCTTAATAATAATTCGTTGAAATTATATTCATTTTAGAATATATTTATAGCGCTGCCCTTGTAGCTCAGGTGGATAGAGCAACTGCCTTCTAAGCAGTGGGTCGAACGTTCGAGTCGTTTCAAGGGCGCCCCCATAGAATTTAAGGCATTCTGATTAAATAGAATGTCTTTTTTTGAATTTTGACAAATTTAAGTTTTTAGTAGTTGCATTTTTAATATTTTTGCGTGAAAATTGAAGTGCTAGTTCAATATTTACGAAAGGATGTGTATTTATGATATCAAGAACAATTAAAGAATCAATTCTTAAATCAATAAAAAATAAGCCAATTACTTTAATTACAGGAGCAAGGCAAGTTGGTAAGTCTACTTTATGCGGAGAAATAAAAAAAGAACTAAATTATGAATATGTATCGCTAGATAATTTAAGGGAAAGAGAAACCGCTATAAGAGATCCTGAATTATTTCTTGCCTTACACAAGGCTCCATTAATAATTGATGAAGTACAATACGCCCCAAAACTTTTGGATGTTATTGAATCAATTGTTAACAAAGTGAAATTTGAAGGCGGAAATAATAAAGGAATGTACATTTTAACTGGCTCTCAGATATACAGCCTTATGGAAAATGTCTCTGAATCACTTGCTGGTCGTGTTTCAATCATAGAAATGTCTCCTCTATCATTAAGAGAAATAAAAGGATTAAAAGAAACACCTTTTGTTATTGACCCCGTTATTAATAAAGAAAGAAACGAAGAGAACTTAGTCAATATTGATGAACTATTTGATTATGTAGTAAGAGGTTTTTATCCAGAACTATACGATAATAAAGATTTAGATACAGATAATTTTTATTCTGATTACGTCAAAACATATATTGAAAGAGATGTGTCGCAAATTATAAACTTGAATGAAAAGCTAAAGTTCCAGAGATTTATGGAAGTTCTCGCTTCGCTTACAGGTGAAGAATTTGTCGCAAATAATCTTGCTAAGAGTATTGGGGTTTCTTTGCATACAATAGAGTCTTGGCTAAGTGTTTTAGTTGCTGGCAATATTGTCTATTTATTAGAACCATATAATGAGAATTCAACACTAAAAAGAGTTGTAAAACGTCCAAAAATATATTTTTACGATACTGGATTAGCAGCCTATTTGGCTAGACTAAGTAATAAGGAAGTTTTAAAAAATAGTATCTTCTCCGGAAGGTTTATTGAGACATTCATAGTCAATGAAATAATTAAATCTTATAAAAATCATAATAAGAGAACTAATTTCTATTATTATCGTGATATTGATCAAAAGGAAATCGATTTAATTATTCTTGATGGTGGGATCCTTCATTTTGTTGAATGCAAAAGCGGTATTTCATATTCAAAAAAGGATGTTTCTGCTTTTAAAACATTGGAATTAAGATCGAAATATAAAGTTGGTCCTTCAAGCATTGTTTGTTTAACGGATGTCATTTATTCTATTGATGAGAATATTTATGCGGTTCCTATTGGGGCTATTTGACAATGACAAACAGTAATGTCGTTTCACTCATCCTATTAATCTCATTCGTCAGAAGCTTTTACAAACTTGATAAATATAATCTCAAAGAACTTGATAAATATTTATGGCAATTTGGTAAGGAATATTTTCCAAATAATTATTAATTATATAGAATATAAGAGGTATGGAAACGCTACAGGAATTCATTAAAAAGCACAGCGTCAATAAAGAAAAGACTTCATCATTTGTGGAGTATCTTTACTCATTGATAAATAAATACGGCTTTGATAATCCAGCAGACATTTATAACAAAGCTAATATTTCTAGACAGCTATGGTCATCTATCGTTTCTGAGAAGTCACATCCATCTCTTAATGTTTGTCTTAAGATAGCGTTAGTGATGCATGTCACAAATCATGAATGTAAATATATGCTAAAGAAAGCTGGTTACACATTAGCTTCATCTAATAAGTTCGCTCTGATTATCCGATATGCGATCGAAAACAAGATCTATGATATCGATGAAGTGAACGATTTATTAGAAAAGAATGGATTCGCAGATTCTCTAATTATTTAATAATTAAAAGTGGTCAAATCAATTGTCAAATAGGGTTTGACCTTTTTTATTGTCTTCTTTCCTATAATAAAGTCGCAATGAGGGAGGAAGACATAATGAATAAAAACTTGGAAAAGATTCGTGATTATTTGATTGAAAGAGGCGTTGATAAGAAAACAATTAATAATGGAATGACCAGCTCTGTCTATCTCGCAATGGAAATAATGGAGTATGCTCATAGAAATCAAAAAAGAGAAAACGGCGAGGATTATGCAAATCATCCAAATAGATGTCTAACAACTTATAGAGAGCTAATTGGTATAGGTCCTGATGGTGATCGTGTCATGGATAAAGACATCATGATCAAAAATCGTGTTCCATTTGATGGAGTCCAAGAAGTCTGTTTGCTTCATGATGTAGTGGAGGATACAGAGTTAACGTTAAACGATGTTAGAGACATTTATGTGGAATGTGGATTTGAGAAATACTTTGATATGTACATTAAAGATGCCTTAGAGCGAATAACTCATAATAAATCGGTAGATTATGGTGAATATATCAAAATCTGTCTTAAAAATCCGATTTCAGCATTAGTGAAGATGATCGATATGGAAGATAACCTCCGCCTCTTAGATTTAATTAAATATGATGAAGAAAGATATCTTAGAGCGCAAGGATATCTATTCTGGACGTTCATAATTAATGATGTTTATCACTTTGTTGAAAATATTGAAAACTATAAGAAGCAATTTAAGGAGGATGCAGAATGAAGTACTTATTATTAGGTGATGATTATAAAAAATTATTCATAGAAGATGATAAACAATTCATATCATTCCGCTACGATGCTAATAAAGAACAGTGGGTTCCTGGTGGAACAGAGCTTTTTGATAATAGAGTTGGCTTTGATGCTTCTGAACCTGAAGGTTCTCCTTATCGTTTTGGAAGCCTATCTTGTATGAAAGACATAGTGGAGATCACAAAAGAGGATGCTGAAATTTTTATCGGGAAATCGATAGATGAAAAGAAAGTCTTACAGCTCTTTGATTGCTGAATCATTTGTTCTCTTTAAAAAGTGTATGTTGACTTAGTCGCAGGTGATGTATTCACTCAGTCACAAGTAAGCAGGTGTGATTTGTCTTATCTATGGCACGAAGTCTAAGATAACACTATACGTAAAATGTTTTATATAAAGCATAGTTGTTAAATAACTCTACACAAAGTGCAATGTCATTTCATTGATGCTATTAATGTCATTTCATTCGTAGTATACTATAAACGTTATTACAATAAGGCAAATTAATTGTCAAAGGTGGAAATTCAGCTGTCGACCACGACTCGCCCTAGCCATAGGGTGGACAGCGATGCAGGGGTGGAGCTAATAGATGGCCTCTAACGATTCAGTCGCTCCCTTAATCAGGCTGGCCTGCTTGACAAATATCAACACCTCTATTGAGGTGTTTTTTTAAAGGATGACTTCATCCTTTTTTTGTTTAATTTAAATGATGAATCAGTATAATAAATGCGCATGTTTGATAAACCTTTAGATACCGGAAACGAAAAACACATGAAGAGAAGCGATATTCTTGGAATATTTATTTCTCTTGGTTTAGGTGTTTTCACTATCCTTACTGGATCTGGTTTATTTGGCGGATACTACCTTTTTGCTGGGTTTTTCCGCTTTTTCTTAATCGCTTTACAATGGATGAGAGTAAGGAAGAAAGATAGTTTTGAAAAGAAGTTTAAAAAGGAACGACGACTTTGTCGTTTTGCTGGAATTATCCTCATTCTTGTTAATTTTTCATGCACAGCATTATTTCTCGCTACCTCACTTAGAACTCCTTCTGATTTGTTTAAGAATCATTCATGGTTAATCTTTATCTATGTCGCCTATGCTTTATATAAATTTGTGAGTGCTTTTATATCATTACAAAAATCAAGAAGATCCTGGTCTCCATATCGAGAGATTTTCTCTAGTCTATCCTTCTTTGAATGTTTGATTACAATTATTAGTGTCGAATCCCTCGTTTTTGGAGTATTTGACTTCATGAGCGACACTAGTGAGATCACTCTTGCTAGTTTCTCTGTTCTAGTGATTACAATTGTCACCCTAGTTTTAGGTGTAAAAATGGTCAAATCACGTCCTTTACCAAATTTAATTAGGTCTCCTATGAACTGAAATTTATTAAGTTCATATTAATCTTTATTTGTGTTATTATTTTCCCATGAAGAGTCGAATTAAGATCCTTATTGCTGCTATCTTTTCACTTTCATTAATTGGTGGATCGATTTTTCTTGAACCAAAAATTGATGCTCAACCAGTAGATGCGGTGATCCTATTCCTTCACATTACGATGAGACTCCAGACACTGTTTACCCATTAGCTACTTACGATGGAAATCCAAAACCATTAGTTACCGCTGGAGTTTGCTCAACTGGTACAGTTGAATATAAGCTTGATGAAGATGGAACTTATTCGACCGCTATTCCAACAGCAGTTGATGCTGGTGTTTATCTTGTCTATTACCGTGTTAAGGGTAATGCAGGATACGCTGATATCGAACAAGACTACACTTTTGGCATTATTGAAAAAGCTGATTGTCAGTTTACTGCACCTACCGCGATTGAAGGGTTAACAGATGAAGATGAAGGTTTTCCTTTAATTAATCCAGGTGAAGTTGTTGGCGGAACAATTTATTATAAAGAAGGAGCAGAAGGTGAATATTCAACCGAAGTTCCAACCGTTTTAATTGATGGAACATTCACTATCTTCTACAAAGTAGAAGGTGATAAAAACCATAACGATATTGAAGGTGGCAGTATTGTTGTCACCGTTATAGAAGCTACTCCTGGTGATCCAAGTTCTAAAAAGGGTGGAGTTCCAGTATGGATGATCCCAACAATTATTTTTGGAGCTCTTCTTGTTGTTGGAGGAATCTCCTACGTTTTAGGCTTCTTTGTCTTTAATAAATGGATTCAAGACGGAGATAAATTAGTTCGTGTCTTTAAACTTCCAGGCAAAGAGAAAACAAAAGTTGTCTCCATGATGATGCAGTTTAAAGAAGTTAAACCGGAAGATATTAAAAAATCGAAGAAAGATTTTAGATAGATAAAATATCTTTCACACATTGTGTGATTTCATTAATTACTAAGTCATACTCTCCTGTATACCAAGGATCATCGATTTCTTGGATTAAAGGAGAGTATTTACTTATTGGATAAATAATTCTTTTATAATCATCTAATAGATAAGAAAGATAATTGAAATTATTCTTGTCCATGTAATAGATTTCATCCGCCCACTCATAATCTTCCTGACTGATTTGTCTAGCCTCGTGATGATCAAAACTAACTCCATGACGAAGTAACGCTTTCTTCATTGGAGGATAAATATCATTTCCGATTTCTTCACGTGAGGTTGCGCGAGAAATAACCGTAATTTGCTGGTTATTTTTCTCTTTTAAGAGCTGTTTTGCAATGAATTCTGCCGCTACAGATCGACAGATATTTCCATGACAAACAAAAATAATTTTTCGCATCTTCTACATTAAATAGAATAATCAAAATTTTATCAAGAATAACCAGCAAATTTCGGTTAAATTTACATTTATGTAATCCTCTCTATTTTCTTAGATAAAATAAATAGATATTCACTTATCAAATATTTGCTATAATACAAAACGAAAGGAAAAGGTACTAAATGAAAAAATATTTGGTTAGCTGCATTGCCGTTTTAACATTCGGCTTAATGTTTGCCTGGTTAGCTCTTGCTTTCTCCGTTGTTAATTTTGGTATGGGCGCGAGTGTAACTACAGGTTACGACATTCTTAAAGCAGGGACCGCTGATGGTGCTCAAGCTGCTTATAACGCTCGCTACGTTTTTATGCTCCTTAGCATTATCTTTGGTGGTTTATCTGTTTTAGGTGCTTGCGGTGCTGCTTTACAAGCTGCTGGCAAATTAAAAGTCAAATTCAACCTCAATATGTGTGTTGTTTGCTTACTCTGCTTAACAGCTTTGATGGCTGTTGTTGCCACAATCTGTGGTCTTTGTATTACAATCCCAGAAGAAATTAAGGACCTCGTGAAGATCGGTGCTGGTGTGATTATCTTCCCACTTTGGACCATTCTTGGTGCTTGTGCAGCATTCTTATTCAGAAAAGCTAAATAATTTAGTTTTAGAACTAAGAGGCTCACTTCGGTGGGCCTTTTCTGTTGAAAAAATAAATAAACTCAAATAAAACAAAAATTATATTTTGTATATAATATGGTTGAACATGGAACGCCTACAGTTTTTACTTGCAAAGCTGCAAAACAACGAACTTGACTATTTCGATGAGTTTTATGATTTAACCCATAGAAAAGTCTACTTCATGGCTTATTCTCTTCTTAAAGACGAAGCCAGCAGTGAAGACATTGTCCAAGAAGTCTACATGAAGCTTCTGGAGAAGCCAAAACGAATTAAGTTAGATGGAAATATTCTCTCTTACTTAATCGAGATGAGTAAAAACATTACTCTGAATTATTTAAAGAAAGAGCAACGTAGTAGCGTCGAATATATTGAAGAAATTAGTGGTGAAGATGATCCAGACATCATGGATCTAAAAGACACTGAAGTCTTCAAACTGATGAAGAAGAAACTTTCTGATAAAGAATTCACGATTGTTATTCTTCACGCTGTTAACGAACTTAAGCACGACGAAATATCGAAATTATTAAAAATTCCTTTAGGAACTGTCACTTGGACATACAATAATGCGATCAAGAAATTAACGAAAGGAGGACAAGTAGATGAACGAAATTGAAAAGAAAATCTATGATGCTAGTCGATTACATGCGATTAATCAATCTAGTGAGAAAATTCTCGAAGCTTTTAAGACCAAGCGTCCACATCGTATTCAAAAGAAGTTTATTTTCATTCCAACAATTACAACCCTCCTAGCTTCGGCTGTGGCAACAGCATTTATCTTTATTCTTAATCCAAAGCCACTTCATATTGAAGGAATCACAAAAGGCTTATCTGATGGATCAACTGTTTTAACCTCTTTAGTTAGTGATTTAAGTCTTCATCATTATATTGATAATGCTGGTGGAGTCCAAAACCGCGCTTTTAATCTCGCTATTAGTCAGGAAGAATTTGAAAAAGTTGCTACGGATATCGATGCTGTTTATTCTCCATATAGTTATTATGAAAACCACGCCAAAGGATTTAATTATTCCTTTGACTCGACACGTTTTAGCTTTGATAACGTGATGTATAAATACCAATTAAGTGTGAATAACACTCTTATTTATCTCAAAGATAACATCTCTGAGATTAAAGAACGTGGAACATATGAAGGTTTAATTAATTTAAACGACAACTGTTATCCTTGTGAAATTAATGCAAAAGTAAACCGTAATGTTGTCTCAACTTCCTTTGTTTATCGAGTTGATACTTGTCTTCACACCTTGTCTCATCATGAGCTAAATGAAAAGACCATTATTACTCACCAAATGGATATTGATGGACAACTCGCTAAAACTAACTCTGTTGCCTTATCAAACGTCAATAATACATTTACTGCATCATTTGTTAATGATGATAAGTTAACTTCCGTCGAAAAAGAACGTAGTTTCATTCATGAAAAGAACGCCTCTATAGTCACGATCAACTACTCCCGTAGACAAGCAGAAAATCCTGCTGAAAGTTACGAAGGAATTAAACTTAAACTCGATAATAAACGATCAACCATCCATACCTATTCTTATGATGGAGTGGATGATGTAATTATTTAATCCAATAAAAAAGAAAATATTAGTTGTATATTTGTTGAAACCTAATCAGTTTCTATAAGGGCCGCCAAAAATAACCTGTTCAACCTCGCGGCCCTTTTTTTGTTGCAGTTAAATAACGACTGAATAATAATTATTCACATGGAAGAAACTAAACCAAGCATTGGAAAGCAAATTAAAGAACTCTTCATAACCACTCTTAACGGAATGGCTTATGGACTTTTTACAACTTTAATTATTGGTACAATCATTGCCACAATCGGTGGTTTCTTTAAAGATTCCACATCCGGATTTGGTCAATTTATGTTTGATGTCTTAGGAAATGGCAAAAACGGTCTTTCTTATGTTTTACAAATCTTAACTGGTGCTGGGATTGGTGTTGGCATGGCCATCGCCATGAAACTCACCCCACTTCAAACAGTCGTTTTAGGCGCGGTTGGACAAGTCGCAGCCTATTTCTCATTAACAACCGGTTTTGTCACTAGTAGTGCCCATCCAACCGCAAATATGATGAAAATCGGTGATCCACTCACCATCTATTTTGTTTGTTTAGCAGTGGTTCTGCTCTTTAAATATGTCTTAAATAAGAAGACTAGTGCGGATATTATTCTTGTTCCACTTGCTGGAGCATTAACTGGTCTACTTGTTTCATTAGGTCTACGTTACCCATTAATCTATGTCACTTACGCGATGCAATGGCTTGTGAATAGTGGCACAACAGCCACACCATTCTTTATGGGGATTATCGTTGCTGTCTTAATGGGTATGGCTTTAACTGCTCCAATCAGTAGTGCTGCTATAGCAGCAATGATCTTCCTTCTTCCAGAAGGTATGACTGTAGCAGCTGCTTTAGCTGATCCAAATTATGCTGGATTAGTGATTGCTAGCGGAGCTGCTGTTGTTGGCTGCTCAACACAAATGGTTGGCTTTGCGATTCAATCTCGTAGAGATAATAAACTTAGTATGGTGTTTTCAATTGGTATTGGAACATCCATGCTTCAATTTAAAAACATTGTTCGTAAACCAATTGTTTGGTTACCAACAATTATTGCCTCAGCTATCTTAGGTCCAATCGCCACATGTGCTTTAAAGATTTATTGTTTAGGAAGTGCTGCTGGAATGGGAACGGCTGGCTTAGTTGGTCAAATTGGTACCATTGCATCAATGGGTGTTGGCGCCTGGCAAACCTGGGTTGGCATCTTTGTTTTAGAGATTGCTGCACCTCTTGTTTTAGTCTTTGGAATCGATCTTTTATTCCGTAAACTAGGTTGGATAAAAGATGGTGATTTAACAGTTTAATTTTTTATATTATTATATAGATAATGAAGTACATAAGAGTCATTACTTTTTTGGTAGCTTTGACTTCCTTATTTTCATGTTCACACAAAAGCGCCAGTAGAAAAGGTCCTCATGGAAATATTTCTGTAACTTTTGGAAGTTTTCAAGAAATGGATCAAGCGTGGGATTATTCAAATAACTACCACTATGAAGAAAAACCAATTATGTGTGATTTTATAATCCCTCAAATAAATGATTCTGATGTTGTTTACACAATTGGAGGAGTAAATTTTTCTAAACACTCTAATGCTAAAAGAAAAATTATTTATTATCGCGCTTGTAGCATTGAATACACCCCGTCTTTTTTGGTTGGATTTGGCTGCAAAAAGAAAATAAATATAAACAATGAACTAGAATGGAAGTTGGTTAGGTATAAAGATAATGCAAAATGGATCTCGACTAACTTAATTCCAGATTACAAAGATCCGATTGTATACCGTTATAATGCTATTGATTATCTATCCATCGACTATAGGTACCGTTATTGCCTTGTGAACAAGGATTTAGATCAATTAGTTTCCGTTTTTATTACAAACGATATGAAAAATGTTTTTGATTCAAATATGGATGGTATTAAAAATAGTATTCTTGAGGTTATTAATAGCTAATTTAATGGTTTGATTGAAACGAAAAAAATGTCCGCGATCTGCAGACATTATTCACAATTTATCCAGGATTTGCTGGATTTTTTTATATTCTTTCCCAAGAATGAACGTTGACGTTTCCAATACCAAAATTATAGTTTTGACTACCCTTAAAAGTAAGAGCATTAAGTCTAAATTCGAAGTAGGCTACATCAACTGTATGTTCACCTGTAACATAGAAGTGAAGGTTCGTTGTTTTAGCGGTAATTGTTTCTTGTTCAACGGTGTGAGTTAAATTAGATAAATAGTTTACGTTTTTGTCATAGAAGAAGAAATAACCTGTTGGAACACTTGTATCAGGTTTACCACTAGCATTATTAACTTGAGAAATACCGATATTGAATTCTAATTTGGCTCCGGTGTGGTGGAATAAAGGAGTTTGGAAACCTTTATATTTTTGATCCATCTTTAAACCGCCAGCTTCATTATCATAGAATTTCGGTGTGGTTAGATTGTGCCCATAAATATGAGACCAATCTTCGGTCGGAAATTCATATCTTAAATCATTGTTCCACCAAGAATCACCACTTGGATCACTTAAAGTGGTTGTAACCTCGATAGGTGTATTTGTTGGAGCATCAAACATTGTGTATTCACCTGGAAGAGGACTTACTGGTGTGCTTGATGATGTTGGTTTACTGGTTGAAGTTGAAGTTGGTTTTGAAGCGCTTGTTGGCGCACTTGTTGGTTTAGCTGTGGCTGAAGTAGCAGCGCTTGTTGCACTTGTTCCTTCTGAAGTTGGAGCAACACCAGAAGTAATGATTTGAGATGAACTTTCATCAGTAGATGAAGATTGTCTATGTTTCTTAGGAGATGCGGTGCATCCACTAATCACAAGGATACTTACTAAAATAGGTAAAATCTTTTTCATAACAATTATTATAGATTCACATTATTTATTAATAAAGTGAAATCACCTATATTGAATAAAAAGAGATGATGCTTTACAATTTATCCAATGGAAAAAGCTCAAAAAGCCAAAAAGAATCGGTTCCATTTAATTAAATGGCATCTTCATAATCAGGATTACGATATTAAATATCGCGGACCTTTATCCTACCGACATATGCGTATCTTAGCGTGGATTTTTATGATGTGCATGGCGATGTCGGTCGTTTTTTCAGCTTTTATTCGCTTTAAACATGCTGGAGGAGGAATTAAAACTGCTAGTGACGTCTTATCTATTATTGGAACACTAGCTCTTCCAATGTTCTTGGTCGCTAACTTCTCCATTATTATGAGAAGCCATAAGAATATGAAAAAGATCCTTCTCACCCACGGATTAATGGCCTTAGCTATGTTAATCGCATCCTATGTCTTTGTGTTCCGCTTCTATTTTACAGTCACAACAAAATACGATAACGAAGCATATCCATTCATGGCTGGGATCTTGGAAACATTGTTAAACTCCAACCCATCGAAGTTCGTTTATTTAAACATCTTCATTGATTTATTGTTATGTTCTCTTTCGTATTTATTCTTAACATACGAACCAAAGAAACATTTCAAAGGCAAAAAACTAATTATTTTCCGTTTATTTGTCTTACTCCCAGTTCTTTATGAATTTGCATGTATCTATGTTAAACTCCACGTTTTCTTCAATGATGAATTTATTATTCCGTGGTACATTTTCCCATTATTAACCACAAAACCTCCATTACTTTTGTTTTCATTCCTTATTTTAACTCTTATTTTCGCTATTAGAAAACGCCGTTATTTAAATAAAGGACACAGCGAAGACGAATATGATGAATATTTAAAAACAAACGCAAATTCCCTGCAATTCTCCATTCTAACGTGTGTTGTTTTAGTAATAGCAATTATCTTAGATACGATCATTGCTTCAATCTGCGCTGGATCTCTTGCTGCAAGAAGAGATATTCCAATAGATACTGCAATAGCTGTTGTCCAAACCACTGGTTTAGGTAAATGCTTCCCAGTGCTATTTATTCTTCCAATTATTATGCTTTTCTCATACTCAAGAAGTTATGAGAACAAACTAATAGATATGGTAATCCCTGTTGTTGGATTAGGTTTCTGTGTTTATTCAGTTTTAGAAACAGCTGTTCAACTCTGGGCAACATTGTAAGAGGTAGCTTATGTCATTTAATGGAAATTTTGATTGGGGTGATGCATGGGTCATGTATTCGATTTGGTCGGCGAATGAAAGAAGAATTCGTCGATATGAAGAAGAATACGAAGAGCAACAAAAAGCCCAGCAAAAACCTCGTCTTTCTGAAGAAAATAAGGCCAGAATAAAAGATATCTCTCGTGATGTTGAAAATAAATTAAAAGGTATTGAAGCCGAAGAAAAGATTCATTCCTATCTTAACCCTGGACCATTTGCCAAGGTTCCGCACTTCGAATTAAAGAACACCTATTTAGTTGATACAAATGGAATGTCTCATGAGATTGATTTCATTGAAATCAGAGAAACCGGAATCTTCTGCATTGAAGTAAAAAACTGGTCTGGTAGTGTAAGAGGTGGTCGACAAGAGAAGTACTGGAACGTCAATGGAAATCTCCGTCGTAACCCTTGTTTCCAAAACGATACGCACATTCGTGCTATTCACGATATTATCGGTAAAAAGCCTCATATTACTTCAGTAATAGTGATGGCGCAGAACAATGCTCGACCAATTAATATTGATGGTGTAATTAACTTATCTGATTTTAGATCTTTTATGTCTCAGTTTACGGAGAAAGTTATCTCGGTGGATGAGATGGGACGGATCTACTCATTACTTAAAAACGCGAGCGTGAAGATGTCGCGAGAGCAGCATCTGGAAAACATCAGAAAATATGGAAAATAAAAGAGAGTTTAACCTCTCTTTTTTAGTGTTTCATTTTTCCGTATAAGAATAACGCTGCTTGAATTGGAATACCAAGTAGGAAGATTGTCCATACACGGTCACTTAAGAACTGTACGAAGCTTGCTGCTAGTGTTGACCAAAGGAAACATGATGTAAAAACAAAATAAAGTGTTTTTTGATGGAAATAACGGTGGTTTGCAATAGTTAAGAACAAGAATGTAACTGGAGCACCCCAGACAAATGCCATCCAAATACCATTATTAAATTTAATTAATGACCAAACATAGATGATTGTCGCAATCATCCAAATAACAGAAACCATTAAAGCGGTTAAGATTATTTTGTTGTAGTGATCACGCGATGATTCTTTTTTATATTTCTTTTTATTTTCTTGTGTTGCCTCGTGTGTGAGGTAGTCTAAAGTGACTCCATAGAACTCACAAAGCTCGTTTAAAGTGACAATATCAGGGAGTGTTTCACCCTTCTCCCATTTGGAGATAGATTTGTCAGAATAATTGAATTTTTCAGCCAATTCAAGTTGTGTTAATTTAGCTTCTTTTCTTAACTCAGAGAGGTTCTCTCCAATAATTTCGCGAATGTTTTTCATGACCTTATAATAGAATGTGGGAATAGAAAATACAAGAAGAATTATAAATTCTATTTTTTAGAGAATAGTGTTTTTTGCTCTATTTTGATGAGAACTTTGTTCTATTTATAAGGTATACGCACAATAGGGTTACCTTTACATTGACATAATTTAATATTATGATCGGCAGTTTAAGGAGAAAGACGAAGAAAAAAAGCTGAACAAGAACATGAAAAAACTACTTCTCAGTTATATTCTCACAGTCGGGATCTGCGCCGTGGCAGGTATCGGGACTGGCATTGTTCTAAAAAAGACAATTGGCCCGATCGATGAAATGTACCCGCCAGGCTTCGATCCAAAAGAATTCTCGCCAGACGTTGATGCCATTTGGAAAAGGTATGAAGGCTTATCCGATAAAACCATCAACGGAGTGAAGAGTTTCTCTGATGCTGAAGTCATGAACGTTGCCTTTGAAAAGTTCAGACAAATGCCGAATTGCTACTTCTACTCGATTGGAGATGCGAAGACAATCGTTACTCAAACCGTTCGAAATGCATTCATTAAAAATGGAGATGAGTATTACGAAGATCAGATTTCGTTCTCCTCAATGGTCGCTTTAGCGAAACGATCTTACCAACATGGTAAAGATGGTCCAGTAATCGTCCATGATGGAACTCCAAGCGGTTCCGAGCACGCTACGTATCCTCAAACACCTACAAAAACATTTAGCAAAGAGGAATACAAGGAATATCTCGGTAAAACTCTTGATGAAATGTTTATCTACGTTATTTCAGATAAAACAACGATAGACAGTTCGCGAACAACACGTGGAGACGATGTTGTCATCAAGATGAATCTTAATCCAAATCTCAGTACCTTCTATTACAAGACACAGATGCTGAACCTCTCTGGATTAAGTAATCTCCCACCATTTGAAGAGGTCAAACTAACTTATACGTTGAGTAAAGATCTAGTTCTTAAGCACCTCTCCATTGATGAAACGTTTACTGCGACAAAGGAAGGAATTCCTGTCCCAGCTAAAACAAATGACGTTCTCGAATACTACTACCATGTTGGGGAAATGAAGATCCCTTCATGGAATGAAGAATTCGACTTCTCGATAAAAGATAAGGAGGCTTAAAAATGAAACCTAGAATGAAAAAAGCTCTTAAACGTGCAGCTATTATTTCAACTGGTGTACTTGCTTTCGTTGGTACATTCATTGGTGGCTACATGGTTACCCCGAATCGAACAAAATTTATCGATGTCTCAGTTGACACACCTGAACCAACTGCTTTTGGTCAATTTGTCACTAAAATTACCAAAGACATTGGCTTAGACGAAGAAGAAAACACTGCGGCAAAATACTTAAATGCCCAGTTTGATAACTTCAAAGTCAGCTACAAGATGAACAAAGACGCTTCATTCACTAATAATATTGGTGTTGAAGGTGACATTGACTTTAGAATGTCTGCTCTTTCTTTATCTGGTGTGGAATTTAATGTGAACGCTGTTGCTGATTATAACGGCAAACAACTTCCATTAACTTTAGGTCGTTTCCAAGATGATGTCTATTTTGGATTACGTAACTTAAAGCTGAAAATGACTGATTTCACAGGCAATAAGCTTGTCGATGAATATTGGTACGCCTTTGCTTTATACGCGAATATGGATTTACCAAAACTCATGCGTGGTCTTGGTCAGTTCGCCGATGAAACAGTTGGAGGCTTAATCGACAACTTAATGAACGGAAGCAGTGAAGAAAGCGCCGAAAACGCTAATGAAGAACCATCTACAGGTGGTTTTGACTTCATGTCACTTCTTGCTAACGGACCAAAAGAAGAACAAGTCGGCACCGACTGGCTCTTTACTCTTGGTGAAGAAGGTGGAGATTTCTGCATCAAGATCACAACCGATGATAAATTCACATTAAAATATGTTGATCTTGGCACAATTACCTTTGGTGACATCACCATCCAAGGTGGAATCCGTGTTAATCTTAAAGACTATGAAAGCTTTGTTTCCCCAGCAAGTGGAAACGACTATGTTGAAGTCTTTAACTACACCGGATTATCTAATAAATTAATTTCTTTATTAAAAGAAGATGGTGAACACCAACGCTTTGGCTTTGAATTTGCTCTTGACCTTGATGGTAAAGACACAAAGAGAAACCCCATTGATATCGCCAAGATTGAAGGATCTGTTAATGTTAACTTCGACGAACTCCTTGACTTAAGTCAATATGAAATTGGAGCTACTGAAGAAGCTAATAATGATGAAAACGAAGAAGAATTAACTCTTGAAAACGCCATCAAAAAACTTGGCTTCAACTTACAAGTTTCTTTAATCGGACAAAACGATATTGAATACGCTAACTTTGACCTTGGCTATGCTGAAGGTAATGGTTATGTTCGTTTTAACGAGCAAGAAGATGTGAATCATAACAAGAAAGCCGTGATGAAACTCAAAATGGATACTGAAACCACTAACCGTATTATCGACATGGTTCCAGACATGATTGAATCCACAAGCGGCGAAGAAAGCACTGATTCACTTGAAACATTAAAAGGAATCCTAACTGATGACTTAGCTTCTTCAGTTGAACAAGGAGATTTCTCCTTCTTCCTTGATATTCTTGAAACATTAGAAAGCGATCAAGATGGTGTTCATGTTGGTTTAAATCTTTCTAAATTCGGAATTGGTGACAATGCTCACTTAGATATTAATCTCAAAAACGACTCCAACGTCAGTAGCGTGAACACAGCTATTGCTTCTTTACCAACTTATGAAGAAAGAGTCGAAGCTTTTGAACAATACGAAGCTTTAGGAAATGTCAGCCAATTCGCTATTGAAGCTACAAATATCTCCTTTGGAGATTTCACAGCTAATGTGAGCGCTAATACCGCTCCATTTGCTGAAGTCGATCTTGGTGACAAGAACGACTATCAATCTGTGAAATTCATCCCAGATGTCATTGACCAAGTCAGTGATTTCATTGATACCAAGAAAACCGGTTTTACTGTTAATGGTTCAATGAAAGATAGCAATGGCTTAGGAACAGACTTCTCTGGTGAAGGCCAATTAGACAATAACGACGAAATTAAACGTGGTTATGGCACAATGCACATTGATGAATATAAATATCATTCCGATAAAATTTGGGCCACCCACGATATGGCTATTGACGTTGCTAACGTTGCTAGTAACATCATCAAAACTGAAGATGAGAATGGTGCAGTACTTAAACGTGAAAACAATAACTTAGCCTTATTTGTCTATGGAAAACCAGATGAAGCCAACATTAAAGGTAAGTTACGCTTACAAACATTCTCTGATATCTTTGATATCATTAAAACATTCGCTAACGATTTCGGTAGCGATCCAAAATTCACTAAATTCCTTGGACCAATCATTGATTTACTTGGATTCGGTGCTTTAGGTGACATTATCAATACTAAAGACTATGTCCGCTTAACAAGTAACGAACTCATCCAAGAAGTCTCCGTCATTAATAATGGTGGAGGATTACGTATCGTGATTTCCAAGATTATGCTTGGTTTACCAGATGATATTACAATTGAAGTAAACTTCAATGGTAACAACGAAACTGGAAACCAAACATTAAAATCTTTAGATGTTGTTAATTTCGCAATGGGCACAGGCTCAGACGCTAAATTACTCAACTTCCACTTTGAACTCACTGATTATGATAATAATTATCAACCTGTGATTAACCGTGCGAACGTGGAAAATGAAAAATACATGAACCTTGATGGTATCAAAGTCTTATTAGACTTAGGTATCAACACAACTAAACCAAACTACTGGCACTTAAGTGCGAACGCTCAAGTGAAAGCCTTAGGTAGTATTATCGATATCGAATTAAAGAACATTAACTTCTACATCTATGTTGATGGAGAAAAAGCTAAAGTTTATGGTAAGTTCGGTTCCATCCCAGTCAGTGGTTTATACACCCAAGACGTTACATCCAACTTATTAAATAAGAAATCTATGGAAGCCGAGATGACATTCGAAACATTTAATGACGATGATCATAACGGTGTCGCTGGTATGTTTAACATTGCTCGTACATTAAAAACAGAAGATTCCCGTATTACTGGTTCCTTCCTAAATTGGCACACCGAATACTTCTACGATTGCAAGACCTATCACTATCGTTCCACAAGTAAGAACTTTATTGATGAAATTGCAACCTACCTTTTAGGTGGTGTTATCGGTATTAAGAATTCTTATCTTGAATCCAAATTACTTGGAAGCGCGACTTCAAGTAGTTCTGAAAAAGAAGCTGGTAACTTTGTTAACACCTTCACATCCACAGGCTTTAACTGTGCTCGTGAAATCTATGATGGTGTTGATTCATCTGTCATCCGTTTAGGTCTAAACCTCAACGAATTAACCGGAATTGATGCTCTTCGTGAAGTCGAAGCGACAATCGTTTCTAAAGCAATTCCAGTTGGATACGATGAAGATGGAAATCCACTTAAAGACAAAGATGGAAACACCATCACCATGGATATCCTTGGTAAATTAATCGCTTCCCTCCGTGTCCACTTCATTGCCGATATTAACGTCAGCTTTACCGCTAGCGTTGATGACGCGGAACTTGACGCAACTAAAGCTTTAAGTAAGTGGAACAGCAATGGTCAAGAACGTTTAACTGCTTTAAGCGGAAACGTCAATGGCAAAGCCATTAGCGAAACACAAAACAGTTCTTACTTTAACAATGCTAAGAACCCATACACATATAGCTGGGAGCAACCACGTTAATCTATGAACGTTAGAAAGCAAGTCTTCTTCTGGCTAAGTATCGCTTTCTTTGCTTTGTTTGTCCTTTGGACAATCTTAGTAAAAACTGTTGATGTTCAAACAGTCTCGTATAATGGGACAAAGCTTGGCTTTTATAGTATTAACTATAAGTTTGGCGATCTCGTGACCGAATTTGGTAAATATGAATTTATGCGCACAGTGTCAAGCATTCTCCTTTATGTATCCTTTGGATACGTGGGAATCCTTGTCGCTGTGGCAATAATTCAGCTCATCAAATACAAATCTTTAAAGAAGATTAATCCAATTTTCTATTTCCTTACTGGAGCGTATGTTCTAGTCGTCATTCTTTATGCCTTCTTTGAACTTGTGCACATTAATTACTCTCCAGAAAGCACATTTGAAAATTTGAAGGCTTCTTATCCTTCCAGCCATGTCTTCATTGGCGGATCATTCTTCTTACTCAATAGTTACGTCTTATTAAAGTTCCTTTGGGTCAAAGATGGATTATTTAAAACATTGATTCATCTTTCCACAGTGATTCTCACCTGTTTACTAGTCTTAACAAGGCTATTAGCGGTAAAACACTGGTTAAGTGACATCATTGCTAGCGTCATCTTGACCCTAGCGGTCTATTTCCTCTTTATTGGGTTATGCCGCTGGTTAATTCCAACAGAGGTCAAAGACGAATACATTGAACTTAAAAACGAAGACGAATAACGATTAATCCTCGGCTCTATGAAATCTAGTGTGGATTTGTGTGGTTTTCCAGACAAATTCCGTAAATAGAGCTATTCAAATCTCTGTGGTTTACAACCGGGATTACACATCTGCATATCGTGCGATCCCGGTTTTCTTATGGCTTTCTATTTGCCTGTATAATTCGGATTTAAGAGTGCAAATACTTTGTATCTATAACAAAATTAATCTGTGTTGTTTGTTACGTAAAAAAATTATAGAGGACTTTTTCCTTATTTTTATTGAATTAAAAACTATTCAATCTAATGTGGTTGTTAAAAATGGCCATCCACAGTTGTTTGAATAGAACCTAATCCTCTTAATTAAGGCGTCATTGTGGCGCCTTTTTAATTTCTCTTAAGGCATTTGCTATAGAAATTTAAAATTAATACAATTGCTGAAAATCTTTAAATCTAGTCTCATATTTGATAGTGAGATCCATCTATAGCAAATCTATCTAAATATATTATTACTATTCTAAACAACTGATTATATTGACACTCTTACATAGTAAGTGCTTGACTCTCTCGCTCTCTTTATGATAAAACTCATAGGTAAAGAGGTTATAATATGAAGAAACACTTTTTATTAATTCCTTTATTAATGCTTTTATCTTTTGGAGCTATTTGCTCTCAAAAGAACGATATTAATATTAAACCAACATATGCTTCATATTCATATGAACATGCTGGAACAAGAGAAGATCCATATTCCGTTCAAGACGCATTAGAAAAATGTGCTGAAGTAGGAACAACGGCAACAGGAACTTTTGTGACAAAAGGGATTGTTTGTCATATCAACGAAATTCAAACTTCAATGTGGCAAAACGCCACTTTCTTTATTTCGGATGATGGTTCTCGTAACAACGAATTAGAAATTTATCGTGGTTTTTATATTAATGGGGATGGCTGGACTGAAGAAACAGCTGCTCTTTTAACTGTTGGTAAAGTTGTAACAATTGAAGGAAGCCTCGTGAACTATAAAGGGAACACGAAAGAATACACCAGTGGTAGTCAAATTGTTTCAATTGAGGAACAACATGAAAAAGATTTTGTAGTGAATTTTGTTTATGTCCAAACTGTGATGAAGGTTGGTGACATGTTCGAGGTCACTTCTGCTCAAGAAGAATACACATACAATTTGGTTAATGTTGATTATTATTCATCGGACGAAGATGTTGTCCAAGTGCTTTATAACACTCAGATTGAATCATATTATGATTACAACGGAAATTATCATCAAGGAAACACTTATAGTTTTGTATTAAAGGCTTTAGCAAAAGGTAGTATAATGCTGACCGTTGAAGCCATCTCAAAAGATGGTTTATCTAAAAAAGGTTATGGATATACAGTTATAACTGTTTATGATGAACTTGATTCCAAACAAACAGTGGAAATCGGTCAAACATTACCTGTTGGAACTGTTAGTGAAGAGCGATATTTCTTTGAAGGTTCGATTTATTTATATGATGTTGATCAAAATAATATCTTAAATTTAAAATATGGCTATCAAGATAAATTCTGGGTTACAGAATATATTAATATTTATTTTGGCTCATCTAACCAAACCCTTTATGAAGAGATAAAAACCCGTTATCAAACTATTTGTGGTAATGATATTTATCTTACCTGTCAAATTCAAAACAATGATGGAGTTGTTCGTTTAATTAATCCTAACTTAGTCGGATTGACAGAATTTAGTCTAGGAAATAATCATTATCATACAGAGGAAACAGCTGCAACATTTTTATCAATGACATGTTTAAGCTGTAATTATTATCAAGCTGATCCTTGGAACCTCGGGATTTATGGAAGTTTTGAAAATGCTGTTGATAATTACGAAAACATTTTTTCCCGATTCCGAATGACTCCATATTGGGAGAAGATTGATTCAAGTCGAAAAACATATTTTAAAACTGCTGATGCAGAAGAATTAATTAACTCAATAAGCAAACCAAACCAAACTGTCGGAAATTTTTTAAAACGTTACGATTATATTGTCGCTAAATATGGGGTTAGTAATTTCTTAGAAAGAGAAATCACACCTTTACAAATGAGTTATCTATCAACAAGTATTTTAGATGAAAATGGCTCCACCTTAATTGTTGTGATTACCGTCCTTATTTCAACAACACTTTGTTTGGGCTTAATCTTAATTAAAAAGAAAAGATATCATTCGGCATAATAATAGTGCACACTTCCTAAAAATTTAAAGTCGTTTAGTTCAGTAATAGCAGCATTCGGTTATAATTTGTTATTCTTAATCAAATAGGTGCCGAAGGGCACCTTTTAATATTGATATTATGATTTAATTGTATTAAAGTATTTTCGTTTAAAACGAAAGGAAAGAAAGAAATGAGTGAAAAGAATAAAACATTAGTCAGTGGAATCTTCCTCATCGTCATGGGTATCTTAATCGCTATCTTTGGTGGTCAAGCTGTTCTTGATGTTTACTTTGGAATCGTTTCACTAGTCGCTGGTCTTTGCTTAGTTGCCATGGGCATCTATGCAATGAGTAAGAAACAACCTCTTCCAGCACCAACCTTAACCTTAGGCTGTGTTCTATTAGCCGTTGGCGTCACCTTATTTACCGACTTCTTATCCGTTGGAGTTTTAATTAACTTCCTCGTTGTCGTTATCTTAGGCGCCGGTGCAGGAATCTTAACCTATGGAGTCTATCTTTTAGTTAAGAAACAAACCGTTCCTGGTTTAATGAATTTAGTCCTCGGAATTGTCGCCATTGTTGTTTCTGTTCTTTACATTGCTGTCCCAGATTTCCGTAGTGTTTTCTGGATCATTGTCGGTGTCTTAATCGCTGTCTATGGTCTTGTTGAATTTATCTACGCAATTAAACAAAGCAAGTAATTAGAATATTAATTAACAAAGAAGTAGTCGGGCGTGTGAATCGCTCGACTTTTTCTTATCTAAAAATATTGAGGCTTTAAAGTGGATTTACCAGCAATTCCTGGTTAATTTGGAATCTTAAGCAACAAAAAAACGCATCGTCATTGATGCGCTTTTTTCTTTCAATTTGCTTCTTATTTGGATTCCTTTTTACCAAGGAAGGAGAGGACTGTCATTAAGCAAAGGACAGCACCTGCAACGATCACAAGGACAGCTGTTGCAGTCATTGAACCAGTGACGGTCAACGCAGCAACATCTTGAGCATGTTTTGGAGCAAGAATCATGAATACTCCAGAAACGATCAGTAATACCGATCCGACTGGAAGAACGAACTTGCGGAACTTGGTTGGAATTAGGCAGAAGACTAAGACAACTGAGCCAACAACAAGAAGAATGAAGCTTAATAAAGCAAAGACATTGCTTCCACGTTCGAAGACTAACTGATAATAGTTACCAAAATTCGAACCATCAACACGAGTTGCCGCGGTTTGAGCAGCAATGCCAAACGCGATTGCAACTAGAATCACACTAACAAGAGAGAGAATTGGTAATAAAATTTTGCGCATAATTTTAATTATCCTTTCTTAGAAAGCACGTAAATTATATGTAAAAGTCGCATTCTTTGCAACATATTTACAATACATTAGTAAATTAATTAGTTTTGTCTTACAATATGTAGCGTTGAGGTAAATAAAGTATGCAACTAGTTATTCTTGCTGCTGGAATGGGTTCCCGTTTCGGTGGATTAAAACAAATGGAAAAAATGGATGAAGCGGGTAACTTTTTACTCGATTACTCCGTTCATGACGCTAAATTAGCGGGTTTCACATCAGTTATTTTCGTGATTAAGAAAGCATTTTACCAAGCTTTTAAAGACACAATTGGTAAAAGAGTCGAAAAGATTATTGAAACTCACTACGCCTTCCAAGAAATGGATGATCTTCCAAAAGGCTACAAAGTTCCAGAAGGAAGAGAAAAACCATGGGGAACCGCCCACGCGATTTATGCTGCTCGTGATTTAATTAAAGAAGATTTTATTATCATCAATGGTGATGACTACTATGGACAACAAACCTACCAAGTCGCTGCTAATTATCTAAGAGGATTAAAATCTAATAAAGAAGGACAATACGTGAACGTGGCCTTTAAAGTCGCTAACACAATGACTGAAAACGGATCTGTTAAACGTGGTGTCTGTTTCTATGATAAAGATTTATATCTTACAAAGATGATTGAATCATCTGTGGAAAGAAACGCTAAAGGTGAAGTTGAATGTACACCTCTTGATGGAGGAGATTCCTTCATTGTGCCAGATGATCAATTAGTCTCAATGAATCTCTTTGCTTTTAGCAAAGACATCATCAAACGTTTAGATGAACGCTTCCCAGCTTGGTTAGATAAACATGGTCAAACATTGAAAGATGAATGGCTCATCCCATCTGTTGTTTCAGAACTTGTTGAAGAAGGCAAAGCATCCTTAAAACTTTTATCCACACCAGACGTTTGGTTTGGTGTCACTTACAAAGAAGATAAGGATTTCGTCGTTGCTTCTTTAAAGAAACTTGTGGAGAAAGGTTTATACAAAAAAGGTCTCTATTAATAAATAATAGTTGCAACTTCGTTTGTATTTGATATTATTATGTTGCTCACTTCGGTGAGTAACTCTTGTTGTTAAGAGTGCCACGTGGCACTCTTTAATTTATTAAAGGGGTTAGAAATGGGTATTGAAGAACGTGTTTTAGACTTAATCAAGGCGCCAATTCTGGCTTTGGGTTATAGCGATGTTGCTGTTTCCTATAAGAAAGAAATGGGAACGTTTTATCTACGTGTCATGATTGATAAGGAAGAAGTGATCTCCCTAGAAGAAATCATCACGGTAAACGATCTAATTAGTCCAATGCTCGACAAAGCGGATTTAATCCAAAACGAATATGTTTTAGATGTCACAAGCTTTGGAGCGGAAAAACCGATTAAACTTGCTGAGTTAGAAAAATACGTTGGGAAATATGTCCATTTCCATTTGTCTCACCCTATCAAGGGTGAAAACATTCTTCAAGGAGATCTCGATGAAGTTAACTCTGATATCGTTAAACTCTCCTTCAGAGTGAAAACACGTCTTGTCAAAGTCGAAATCCCTCGAGGGGATATCGACGATGCTAGACTCGCGATTAAATTTTAATTTAATAAAACTGCATTTGTTATAAAGGAGAATAAACAATGGATGCAACAAAATTCCTAGAAGCTCTCGATGAACTCGAAGCCCAAAAAGGCATTTCTAAACAATCAATTATTGATGCCTTAAAAGAATCACTCCGTAAAGCCTATGCGAAACAATTAGGCGGTGGAGATGATGCGGATATTCGTGTCGAAATTACCGAAGATCCAGCAGCCATCAAAATGGAACTTGTCAAGAAAGTCGTCAGTGAAGTCGAAGATGACTACCTTGAAATTTCCGAAGAAGATGCTAAAAAAATTAACAAAAAACTTAAAGCAGGTGATGAATACCACGAAGAAGTTAACGTTGAAGATTTAAAACGTTTGACTGCTTTAATCGTCAAATCTGTCTTAAGACAGAAACTTGCCGAAGCTGAAAAACTTGCTTTATATGAATCCCATAAAGATAAAGTCGGCGAAATGATTACCGGTGTTGTCGAAAAATGTGATGATCGTGGAGCGATCGTGAACATTGGTCGTACATCGATGTATCTTTCTCGTAGAGAACTCATTGGTGACGAAATGTTTAATATCGGCGACCCAATTCGTTTATATGTGAGCCAAGTCTCCACTAGTGAAAAAGGACCAATGGTTCGTGTTTCCCGTAGTGATGCTGGCTATTTACGTCGTCTTTTTGAAGAAGAAGTTTCCGATATCTATAACGGAACTGTCATCATTAAAAACCTCGTTCGTGAAGCCGGAATCCGTAGCAAAGTTGCTGTTTACAGCAACGATGTCAACGTTGACTGTGTTGGCTCCTGTATTGGAGTTAACGGAAGTAACATCCAAAAAATCGTCGCTCAACTCGGCAATAGCCGCGATAAAGAAAAGATTGATATCATTTCTTATTCTCCAAATGATTACCTTTTCATTATCGACGCTCTTCGCCCAGCAAGTGTGACCCACATTTATTTAGATGAAGAAAATAAGAAAGCCATCGCTATTGTTCCAACTGGCCAACTCTCTTTAGCCATTGGACGTAAGGGTGCTAATGCTCGTTTAGCTTGTAAATTAACTGGCTGGAACATTGATATTAAAGAAGAACACGAAATGGCTGATCTTGGAGTTGAATTCAAATCTCTTGAAAAGATCCAAGAAGAAGAAAAGGTTCGTGCTCAAAAAGAAAAATACGAGAAGTATCTTGCTCAAGTTAAAGCTGCTCGTGAACAAGAATCTGCTCTTGAAAGTGGCAATGAAAAAGCCAAACCAAGACAAATTCTTGATGAAGAAGTTCAAGAAGAAAAACCAGTTGTTGAAGTCTCTCAACCAAAGGTTGAAGAACCAGTCGAAGAAGCTCCTAAAGCCGAAGTTAAAGAAACTAAGGTTCGTACAACAACCACTCTTGAATCCTTAGAAGCTGAACTTGATAAGGAACAAAAGAAAGAAGCTTTCAAAGCCACTCAAAAGACCTCTAAACGTCCACGTAAGATTACTGAAGACGAAGTCGAACACGAAAAAGTGGAAGAAGCTAAACCAGTTAAAAAAGAACCACAAATGTCTATTTATACTGAAGAAGAATTGGCTCGTATGGAAGAGGAAGAAGAATTCTTCGATGACGAATATGTCGATGATGAAGAAGAAATCGACTACGACGAATACGACCAATACTACGATGATGACGATAAATAATATCGTTTTCTAATCGGAAAGGAGGAAGTTAGATATGGCCAAAAAAGATTTTCGAAAAAGCAATATCCCAACATCTCAAAACCAAAAAGAACAAACGAACCGTGTGAATAACGGCGTGTTTGTTTTCACCCGTAGCATGAGCGTTAGCGAACTTGCCAAAGAACTTGGTATTAACGTTAACGATATCATTAAATTTCTTTTTTTAGAAAAGAAGATGATGGTTACCATCAACCAAAACCTTGATGATGAAACTATTGGTCTAATTTGTCTTCAATTCGGTTTTGACTTTAAGAAAGAAAAGATTGTTTCTGAAGAACAATTCGAAGAAGTTGAAATCGTTGATAAACCAGAAGACTTATTACCTCGACCAGCTGTTGTCACCATTATGGGTCACGTCGACCATGGTAAAACAACTTTAATCGACGCCATTCGTTCATCACATCTTGTTGATAGCGAAGTTGGTGGAATTTCCCAAGCCATTGGTGCTTACCAAAAAGAAATCAATGGACAAAAGATTACCTTCCTTGACACTCCAGGACACGAAGCATTTACCGCGATGAGAAGTCGTGGTGCTGCGGTCACTGACATTGTTGTTTTAGTTGTCGCCGCCGATGACGGAGTCATGCCACAAACAATTGAGGCCATTGACCACGCCAAAGCTGCCGGAGTCCCAATCATTGTCGCAATTAACAAGATTGATAAGGAAGGTGCTGATCCAAGTCGAATTAAAACTGAATTAATGTCTTATGACATTATTGCTGAAGAATACGGTGGAAGTAACATCTGCTGTGAAATCTCCGCCAAGAAGAATATTGGTATTAAAGAACTTCTTGAATCCATCCTTTTGGTCGCGGAAATGCAAGAACTCAAAGCTAACCCAAATCGTTATGCGATTGGTACAGTTATTGAAGCAAATCTCGACAAAGGTGAGGGTCCAAAAGCAACACTTCTTGTCCAAAATGGTACTCTTTCTTTCCAAGACTACGTTGTCGTTGGTACAGCGTATGGAAAGATTCGTCGTATGACAAATGAACATAAGAAGATTCTTAAAGAAGCTAAACCATCCACACCTGTTGTGGTTATTGGTTTAAGTGAAGTACCTAACGCTGGCGATAAATTCATGGCTTTCCCAACGGAAAAGCAAGCCCGTGAAATCGCTGAAAAACGTGCTTTAATTAAGAAGCAAACTGAACAAGGCGCTCAAGCAGCCGCCACCTTAGAAAAACTTTACAGTAAAATTACTGAAAGTAATGGTGAAGTCCAAGAAGTAAATATCGTTCTTAAAGCTGATACTACTGGATCTGCTGAAGCAGTTAAAGCTAGCTTAGATAAATTAAGTAACGATCAAGTTCACATTAACGTTATTCATAGTAGCGCTGGTGCGATTACCAATAACGACATTATGCTTGCTAGTGCATCAAACGCCATTATCTATGGTTTTAATGTTCGTCCGACCGCGATGGTCCAAGCCAAAGCCGAAGAAGAAGGCGTTGAAATTCGATTACATCGAATCATCTACGCTTTAACTGAGGAAATGGAAGCCGCCATTAAAGGTATGTATAAGAAAGAACAAGTGGAAAAAGTTATTGGACAAGCGGAAGTTCGTTCATTAATTAAGATTTCCAAAGTCGGTACAGTTGCCGGATCTTATGTCACCTCTGGTGTCATTAAATCTGGTTCTAGTGTCCGCGTTCTTCGTGACGGCGTGATTGTCTATGAAGGCAAATTAAATTCTCTTAAGAGATTTAAAGATGACGCCAAAGAAGTTAAAGAAGGATTCGAATGTGGTATGACCATTGAAAACTTTAACGATATTAAAGAAAACGATGTCATCGAAGCATACGAAATGGTGGAGAAAGAATAATGGCTGATCGTACACAACGTATCCAGTCAATTATCGGAAAGAATATTTCTGAGATCATCCAGTTCGAACTAAAGAACCCAAGAATTGGTTTTTGCACAGTGAGCGAAGTCTGGGTGAGTAGCGATTTTTCTTACGCTAGAGTCTATGTGACTTTCTTAGGAGCAAAATATCCTAAGCAAAACCTAGAAGAATTAAATAAAACTCGTGGTTATGTTCGCTCTTCCTTAGCTAAGAAAATTGACATTAGAAAAACTCCAGAAATTACCTTCTATCTAGATGAAACATATGAAAAAATGAACCATCTTGATGAGGTATTAAAAAAGGAGTCCGAACAACTCCAAAAAATGAAGAAATAATTCTTCTATTTGAGATACTTAATAAGCTCGCCTCGGCGGGCTTTTTTATAACCTAAAGTTTCGTAGAATTCACTGTGACTAGATTTTTCTAAAATAACTGCATCAGCAAGATCAAAATGTTCAATTGTTGTTTCTAAGTAATGAATGATATTTTGACGATTTTTCTTTGATTCACGGATAAACTCTAAATCGCAAATTAACCGAGAATTGCTGGTTGTTTTCATCGACAAAACCCCAATAGGTTGGTTAATTTTGTAAATAATAAAACGCTGTCTATCGTCATCAAAATTATTGATTTTTAGTTTGCTTCTGAGCTGTTGTTCAAGTAAAGCATCTTTAGCTGAAATAACTGGGTGAAGAGACAAATCTTTTCGCTCAATTTTGAAGTAATAATCCTGGTAATAAAGAGTTTCTTTTTCGTAGTTTTCAAGCATGGAGAAATAGTTCTTTTTTGCCATCGGATATTTAGCATAAATTTCTTTTAGCATTTGTTTCATTTCAGCACGCATTGTATTGCCATCATTCGGACAATGAGATGGGTAGGCTGGAATACCTTCTTCTTTGGCACATCGAATAATTTGATCTTCATGACAAAGAATTAAAGGGCGAATGAATTGAATACCGCTTCTTTCTAGGAACATTTTTGGTTGGAAGGTTGCAAATCGACCACCAAAAATCTGGTTCATCATCAATGTTTCAACAGCATCATCACCATGATGAGCAAAAGCGACTTTGTTACAACCTAATTCATGAGCAGTCTTATTAATAGCTGCTTTTTTCATTCTTGAACAGATTGAGCATGGCAGGTGTGGTGTATCTTTTTGTTGAACTTTCAGGATTTGATAAACCTCTTTTGAATCAACAACATGAAGTTTAAGACCTAAAGATGCAACATATTTCTCCATTTCTGTAGAATCAAAACCAGGAAAACCTAAATCAAGAATTGCTGGAACAATCTCAAAATTGGCACATTTAAACTTTTTATATTGATTTAAGGCATACAAAAGAACCATTGAATCTTTTCCGCCTGAAACGCCAATCATAATGCGATCTTTTTCGTTGAAAAAAGAGAACTTTTGATCAGCTTTTCTGATTTGACCTAAAATGGTTCGTATGGTTTTCATGCTAAATATAATATAATATTTACATTATTTTGAAAATGATTACAGGCGCGCTATTAATTAATAAAGAAAAAGGAAGAACTTCTCGTCAAGAAGTCAACACAGTCTCAAAACTTCTTCATGAAAAGAAGATGGGGCACATTGGAACTCTTGATCCTTTTGCCGAAGGTTTATTAATTGTTTTAGCTGGTCGCGCAACGAAGATTGCTCCTTTTATTGAGCAACTTGATAAAACTTATTTAGCTAAGCTAAAACTTGGGCAAAAAACAGATACCGGAGACAAAGATGGAGCGGTAGTTGAAGAAGTTAAGGTTCCGAATCTGGATATTAATAAAATTAATAAAATTCTCCAGCAATTTTTGGGTAAATCCTTGCAAACCCCACCAAAATATTCTGCTTTAAAAGTAAATGGCGAAAGAGCTTATGCTCTTGCTCGTAAGAATGTTGATTTTGAATTAAAACAACGAGAAATTGAAGTTTTTGAAATAGGATTAGTTAATTTTAATGGAACAGATGAAATCACATTTATTTGTCGAGTTTCCAAAGGAACATATGTTCGAACTTTAGCAGAAGATATCGCCGCAAAACTCGGCTGTGTTGGCCATTTAGTTGAATTAACTAGAGTGAAAATTGGTAAGTATTCTTTGGAGAATTCTGTGAAAGCTAGCTACGCAAAAGCCGAAAAATTAATCAGCGTGGATGAAATGCTCAAGGATTTCCCAACTGAATTTGTAAGTGGTGAAGATGCTAAAAAGGCTAAAAATGGAGTATCGCTTTGCTTTGTAAAGCAAAAAGAGAAACTTGTGGTGGTCAAAGATGAAGAAGGACCAATTGCAATGTATGAATTACAAAGCGGTAAGGTATATCATTGTCTAAGAGGTTTAAGATGAAACTAGAACGATTTGATCAATATCATCTACCAGAAAACAAGGAGCCAATTTCCATTATTTTAGGTTACTTTGATGGAATTCATCTTGGACACCAATTTTTAATTGAAACTGCCCGCAAAACTGCCAAATTTTCAACTGTTTTGATGACTTTTTCCAAACCTGTTAGTGCTTTTTTAAATAAAGAAAAATCACCTGCAATTCTGACATCTTTAGATGACCGGTTCCGAATCGTATCAAAAATGGGAATTGATCAATTCTATGTTTTAGATATTGATGGAGATTTCCTTAATTTATCTCCAAATGCATTTATTGATTTATTAAAGAAAATGAATGTTCAAGAAGTCTTTTGCGGATCAGATTTTTGCTTTGGAAAAGATCGACTTGGAAAAGCTGAATTATTGAAGAAATTTTTCACAACAAAAATCGTTGATTTAATCATTGACCATGATGTAAAAGTTAGTTCGAGAGATATTAAATATCTCATTACTCAAGGAAACATTCCAGAAGCGAATCGTTTGCTTGGCCATAATTTCACCATGTCTGGCTCGGTCATTCATGGCCTTGGAATTGGTCGAAAAATCGGTATTCGAACAATGAATCTAAAACCATCTGATTCGTATGTTATTCCTCGATTTGGCGTTTATAAAACAATCGCTTATATCGATGGAATTCCACATCGTGCCATTACAAACGTTGGTGTTAAACCAACAATCGATGATTCTCAAGTTGTCACGATCGAAATCCATGTCATGAATTACACGAAAGAAAACTATTCTGAATCAATCCAACTCGAATTCCTCGAATTTGTCCGTGATGAGAAGAAGTTTTCTTCTCTAGAAGAACTTAAAAAACAAATTGAATCTGATATTAAGTTTGTTTTTGGTGTTTAAATTAGTATTGAAATCATTTTGATTTCTTATATAATAGTTATCGCAACTTATTCTAAGATTAGCGAGCACTCCGACGCTATTCCTGGATTAAGTCAAGTCTTAATAAAAGGAGGGATACAACATGTTATCCAAAGAAAAAGTCGCCGAAATCGTTAAGAAGTACGGCAAGAACGAAAAAGACACCGGCTCTGTCGAAGTCCAAATCGCTCTTCTTACAGAACAAATTAACGAACTCACAAAGCACCTTAAGAAAAACAAAAAAGATGCTTCCGGTAGACGTGGATTATTCGTGCTTGTTGGAAAACGTCGTGGTTTACTCGATTACTTAAATCGTACTGACCGTGATGCTTACGCCAAGCTCTTAGCTGAATTATCCATTCGTAAATAAGTTAAATCTTATTAAAAGTTACACCATACATTGTATGGTGTTTTCTTTTTTCAAATTCTTGTATTATTCAACTAACATTTATGTTAAAATTTTAATAGTTTTAAAAAGGAGAAAATAATTAATGAAAAAAACATTCGAATTAGAATTCGATGGCCGCAAACTCGTTGTTGAAGCCGGTGAAATCGGTAAACAAACACGTGGTTGCGTTTTGGTGCGTTATGGCGACACTGTCGTTACTTCAAACGTGACAATGTCCAAACACACTGTTGACTGGGATTTCTTCCCACTCAGTGTTGAGTACCAAGAAAGAATGTATGCTGCCGGAAAGATTCCTGGTGGATTCCTTCGTAGAGAATCACGCCCAAGTTCTCATGCGATCTTAGCAAGTCGTATTACTGATAGAACGATGCGTCCTCTCTTCCCAGAAGGCTTCCGTAACGAAGTTCAAGTCGTTTCCCAAGTAATGGCGGTCGACTATGACAATTCCCCAGAAATTACAGCAATGTTTGGTTCTTCCCTCTGCGTTTGCATCTCTGATGTTCCATTCAATGGTCCTATCGCAGGTGTCTATGTTGGACGTGTTGATGGAAAACTCGTCATCAACCCAACAGTTGAACAACGTAAAGTTTCTGATATCGACCTTTGTGTCGCTGGTACAGAAGAAGCCATTAACATGGTTGAAGCCGGTGCTAACGAAGTTAGCGAAGAAGATATGCTTGACGCTTTAATGTTTGGTCATGAAGCCGTCAAGAAACTCTGCCGTTTCCAAAAGGAAATTATTAAGAAGATTGGTGTTGAAAAGAACAAAGACATCCAATTCAAAGTTATTCCAGAAGAATTACGCGCAGAAGTCACTGAAAAAGTTGATAAGAAATTACGTAAAGCTGTTTCCACAAAAGACAAACTTGAACGTGAAGAAAAGATTGAAGCAATTGAAAAGGAAACTGAAGCTGCTTATGCTGAAGCTGGTGCTGATCCAAAGACAGTTCAACAAGTTCACGAGATCCAAGAAGATATCGTTCACCAAGAAGTTCGCCGTTTAATTGCTGAAGATAAAATTAGACCAGATGGCCGTAAGCCAGATGAACTTCGTCCACTTGATGCCCAAGTTGACATCCTCGGACGTAGAGTTCATGGTTCCGCCATGTTTACTCGTGGTCAAACCCAAGTTATTTCCACAACTACACTTGGACCTTTAAGTGATAAACAAATCATTGATGATTTGACACCAGAAGAATCTAAGAGATTTATGCATCACTATAACTTCCCACAATGGTGTGTTGGTGGAACAGGTAAGATTGGTGTTCTTGCTCGTCGTGAAATCGGCCATGGTGCCCTCGGCGAAAGAGCTCTTTCCTACGTTATTCCAAGCGAAGAAGAATTCCCATATACAGTCCGTGTCGTTTCTGAAGTTTATGAATCAAACGGTTCATCTTCCCAAGCTTCCATCTGTGCTGGTTGTATGTCATTAATGGCGGCTGGTGTTCCAATCCGCCGTATGGTCAGCGGTATCGCTATGGGCTTAATCTCCACAGGTTCGCTTGATACTAACCCATACACCATCCTCACCGATATCCAAGGTCTTGAAGACCACTTCGGTGACATGGATTTCAAGGTTGCCGGTACTGAAGTCGGTATTACCGCTCTTCAAATGGATATTAAGATTGCTGGTGTTACCCGTGAAGTCTTACGTGAAGCTTTAGCTCAAGCCCACAAGGCTCGTGCGGAAATCCGCGCTGTCATGAGCAAAGCTATTGCAGCTCCACGTCCAGATGTTAGCGAATTTGCTCCAAAACTCGACAAAATGCAAATTGATGTCGATAAGATCCGTGAAGTTATCGGAACTGGTGGTAAGGTCATTAATGAAATTATTGCTCAGTGCGATAATGTCCAAATCGATATCGATGATAATGGCTTAATCGTCATCTATCACATGAACCGTGAAATGATTAACAAAGCCAAGAAGATGATCGAAGACATCGTTAGAGAAGCCAAAGTTGGTGAAGTCTACGATGGCGAAGTCACCCGTGTCGAAGATTATGGCGCATTTGTAAAATTATTCGGTACAACCGAAGGATTATGCCACGTCTCCCGTTTAGACTGGGGCTATGTTGCTAAAGCAAGCGACAAAGTCAAAGTCGGAGATGTCTTAAAAGTTCGTGTTTGCGAAATCGATGATCACGGCAAAGTGAAAGTTTCACATCGTGAATTCATTGAAAAACCAGCCGGTTATGTTGAAAAACCAGCTGTAACTGGAAAAAAACCAGCTAAACACCATAAATAATCAGGTAAATTAACTATGTTTGACGTCATTGTTGTTGGTGCTGGTTGTGTTGGTGCGCTTGTCGCCCGCAAACTTTCCTCATACCAACTCAATGTCCTCGTCTTAGAAAAGGAGAACGATGTCGGAAACGCCACAAGTATGGCCAATTCCGCCATCGTTCACTCTGGTTATGATCCAGTCCCGGGAACTTTAAAGGCAAAGTTTAATGTTCTTGGCAACAAGATGTATCCAGAACTTTGTAAAGACCTCGACGTACATTTTGAAAAAATTGGCTCGATGACTGTTGCTCTTTATGATGAACAACTGCCAATGCTAAAAGAACTTGCTGAACGTTCGAAACTAAATGGTGTGGAAGTAAGGCTTCTTTCAAAAGAAGAAGTTCTTGCTTTAGAACCAAATATTAATCCAGAAGTCAAAGGCGCCCTTCTTGCCCCAACTGCTGGAATCGTGAATCCATTTACCCTAGTTGTTCACGCGATGGAAAACGCTGTGGATCAAGGTGTCGAACTTCACCTAAATGAAGTAGTGGAAAACATTAAACCAAATAAAGAAGGATTTGAAGTTATTACTTCAAAAGGAAAATACGAAACTAAAGTTGTCATTAACTGTGCGGGAATCTATGGAGACAAGATTCACTCCATGGTTGAACCAATCGATTACAACATTAAAGCTCGTAAAGGACAATATTTTGTTCTTGATCACTATGCCAAAGGCCTCGTTAACCATGTTATCTTCCCTCTTCCAAGTGAAAAGGGTAAAGGAATTCTTGTTTCCCCAACGACTAGTGGTAACTATATTGTTGGCCCAAGTAGTGAATGGAGTGATGATAAGGATCAAGTAAGTTGTGATAAGGCGACACTCGATAATGTCCGTGCCCAAGCACAAGCAATGGTTCCTTCGATTCCATTTAACCAAGTGATTCGTATTTTCGCTGGTAATCGACCAACTCCATCCACCCATGACTTTGTCATTGGTCCTTCGAAAGAATATCCAAACTTTATTAACGCTAGTGGAATCGAATCCCCAGGATTAGTTTCCTCTCCTGCAATTGCGGAATATATCGTTGATAACTGTGTTTCTAAAGTATTAACTTTAGCCAAAAAAGAAAAATGGAGTGGTAAAGTTCGTCCTCGTGTTCATCTTAGTGAGATGAATGAAGAAGAACGCAACGCTTTGATTCAAAAAGATCATCGTTACGGACGAATTATTTGTAACTGTGAAAAAGTCACTTATGGAGAAATCTTAGACGAATTATCACGTAGTGTTCCACCTCATAGTGTGAAGGCTCTTAAAAAGAGAACTCGTGCTGGATTTGGTAAATGTCAAGGTGGTTTCTGTCAACCTCTTGTTATCCAAATTTTAGCGGAACATTATGGCGTGAAATTCTCCGAAATTAACTACGATAAACTCGGAAGTGAAATTTGTAAGTATAGCACTAAGGGGGAAGAAAAATGATTCATCATCGCTTAGTGATTATTGGTGGTGGCTCTGCCGGCATGGCAGCCGCTGTTAAAGCTTATGAACTTGGTGAAAAAGATATTCTTATTCTTGAAAAGAATAATTATCTTGGAGGAATCCTGAACCAATGCATTCATAACGGCTTTGGACTTCATGAGTTTAAAGAAGAACTAACTGGTCCAGAATTCATGTCTCGTTTCTCGAAACAAGTCAATGAACTCGGGATTAAATATCGCCTTAACGCCAACGTCCTTTCGGTAACGAAAGAAAAGGTTGTTACCTATTCTAGTGAAGAAGATGGATTAGTTAGCGTTCAAGCCGATGCAATTATTCTCACAACTGGTTGTTATGAGCGTAACGCTGGTGCGATTCAAATCGCCGGTGATCGACCAGTTGGAGTTTATACTGCTGGACAAGCACAGTTATATTTAAACTGTTACGGCTATTTAGTTGGCAAGAAAGTCTTCATTCTTGGTAGTGGAGACATCGGCTTAATTATGGCACGAAGAATGACACTTGAAGGGGCCAAAGTCCTTGGTGTGGCTGAATTAATGCCATATTCCGCCGGGTTAAACCGTAACATTGTTCAATGTTTACAAGATTTTAATATCCCACTTTATTTATCACACACTGTGAAAGAAGTGCGTGGTAAAAATCGTGTCGAAAAAGTTATCATCGCTAAAGTCGATGAAAAAATGCAGTTTATTCCAGAAACAGAAATGGAATTTGACTGCGACACCCTTCTTCTCTCGGTTGGATTAATTCCAAACAATGATTTATTCAATAACCTTGGAATTAAATTCTCGAAAACTAGAGGAGCAATGGTGAACCAAGATATGGAAACCGAGATCCCAGGTATCTTCTCAGCTGGTAATGTGCTTCACGTGCATGACCTTGTTGACTATGTTGTTAGCGAAGCTAGAGAAGCAGCTGTTGGTGCGGTGAAATATCTCAATAAAACTACAAAACATGCCGGTTTTGCCTATGAAATTAAACAAGGATACGGTATTGGATATGTTGTTCCACAAGTGCTCAACATTGATGATGCTAGCGAAAAAGTTTCCCTCAAATTCCGTGTCGTAAAACCATTTAAAGACATTGTGATTAACATCAAAGAAGGCGAACGCTTAATTAAGAAGATTATTAAGCCAGCAATCGTTCCTTCTGAAATGGAAATCGTTTATCTTCCCAAGGAACTTTTCCAAAAAGAAGATAAAGTCATTACTGTTAGCGTGGAGGAAAAGAAATGAGAGAATTAATTTGTATTAATTGTCCTCGTGGATGTCGTCTTAAAGTCGATGATGATTTAAACGTCACCGGAAATTTCTGCCCACGTGGTGTCATTTACGCTAAAAACGAACTTACTCATCCAGTTCGTACATTAACTTCAACTGTCAAAGTACAAAGTAACTTAGAAAGACGTTTACCAGTTAAATCTAGTGAACCTCTTCCAAAAGAAAAAGTTTTTGACGCTGTTAAAGAACTCGACAATGTCGAGATGAAGGCTCCGGTACATATTGGCGATGTGGTGATCGCTAATGTTTGTAATACTGGAGTCAACATTGTTGCAACTAAAAATATTGAAAAGTAAGGAGTAGATATGTCGAATATCCGAATTATCTTTCTTGGTGGACAAGACGAACGTTTTAAAAACATGGTTGCGGTGGAAATTGACCGCGATATTTTCGTTGTTGAAACTGGTTGTAGTCTTCCAGATAAAAATAAACACGGTATCGACTACATTATTCCAAAATACGATTATTTAGTCTCCAACAAAGACCGTGTTCGCGCTTACCTCATTACTGAAGGTAATGACTGTATCCTTGGAACATTACCTTTTATCTATGATAAAGTACCTGCGCCAATTGTTTGTACTGACGTAACAAGAATTTTCTTGTTCACCTTCTGCGAACACAATAACATCAATCCATCTCATTACGATTTTAAGATTGTTGAACCAAGTGACGATATTACGATTAATGGACATTTGATTCGCTTATTTTCGACTTGTTCGAACATGGCGAACTCATTTGGTATTTGTTTTGATACTGACCAAGGTAACATTATTTTTGCCTTAGATTATGTGTTTGACAACAATATGACAAAATCATTTGTCACCGACATTAAAAAGATGGGCGTCATTGCTGATAAAGAAACACTTGTGTTACTACTTGATTCAATGAACTCTGAAAGAGCGGGTTATTCTAGCCCAATGTATAAGCTACGTAATATCGTTCGCGAACCATTAAAGAATGTTGCTGGACGAATTATTGCTGCTGCTGAGTCACCTGATGTTTATAACATTACTGATATTATTCGCATTTGTTCAGTCGCTCATAAAAAAATTGTTTTATACGATACAGCGACATCTGATCTTGTTTATCGACTGATTCGAGCTGGTGTCATTAGTGTCCCAAAGGATACATTTATTCCAGCGGAAGATATTAACCGTTATCCAGCTACCGAAATTGTTGTTTTAATTACTGGTTTCAAAAACCGTTTATTACACAAGGTTTCCTTACTTGCTCGTGGACTTCACGATAACAAAATCATTTCATTAAATGAAACTGATACCTTTGTTCTTGGAACCCACTTCAGCAATGACGTTGAAATCGATTATTTTGACGCCATGGATGACTTATATCGTGCCAATGTAAATGTTGTTACGATTCGTAAAAACGAGTTCGTTAAAATGCATCCATCTCAAGATGACATTAAAACAATGCTCACCATTTTTAGACCAAAATATTATGTCCCAATCAGCGGTTATCTCGTTAGTTTATTAGCTAATGCTAATATTGCTGTGAATATGGGCATTGGTTTAAACCATCAAAACGTTTTATTAGTCGATAACGGAATGATTCTTAATTGCACTAACGGAACCTGCACCTATTCTAGTGAAAAGGTTCTTGCTGGCGATGTCATGGTTGATGGAAAAGATGTTTCTAATTTTACCGAACAACTGATTGAAGAACGTCGCCAGATTTCTGATGATGGTGTTGTTGTTTTAGGTGCCGCAATTTCGTTGTCTAAAAAAGAAATTTTAGGCGGAATCGATGTGCAAACTAGGGGTTTGTTCTACGCGAAAAACTCTGAGGCCATGATCCGTGATATGCAAACTCTATTCACAAAAGTTGTTTCCAATCATCTTAAAGATGAGACATTTGAGAAACAAGCTGTTGAAGATGAAGTTAAGAACATGGTTTTAAATCTCATCCGACGTAGCACACTTAAAACCCCATTAATTATTGTTGCCCTTGAGGAAGTTGAATAAAAAATGAAGAAGTTAAACATTAAGAGTTCAACAACGATTGTTTTACTTGGCGTAGCCTTGTCTCTTTTTAGTTTAGTGATCCTTTTTTCTCATGGCACTCCTTTTGAATTCTTAACTGTGGCGATTTGTGCTTCATTTGGTTTTATCGGATTCTGGATTTTAACCCCATTCTTATTCGTTCTTGGCTTATATATTTCTTTTAGAAAGAAACTAATTCAATTTAAACTCGGATTATCCTTGTGGGGCATCTTTATTGTTGTCTTATCACTTTTAGTGATTACCTCTAACTGGGGAAATACAGAAACAATCACCTTTAATAACTGTGTTGCTCTCTTAAAAGAGCACACTCCTTTTGATCCATTTGCTAATCCAAGCATCGGCGGCGGTTTCTTTGGTTATGTTTTAGCTGGAATTTTAAATAGTGCTTTAACCTTAATTGGCACAAGCATTGTTTGCTGGATTTTATTTGTTGTTGGAGTTGTTTTAATCTTTAATAAACAAGTCGTTCTTCTTTTTAAGAAGATCAAGAATCATAAATCTAATCCAAAACACGCTAAAAATGAAAGCCATAATGAGATTGAAGTGATTGAAGAATATGATGGTGATAAATCTTCTTCATTAGAAGCAAACGCTCCAGAAACTAAGCAAGATGTCGATCAAGCCGTGCTTCGTTCAATGGTCATGCATAGTTTTAATAACACGCATGGTTTCCAAAAAGCGACTTTCTCTTTTGGAGAACAAAAACAACAAACAACTCTTGAACAACCATCATTCCAGGCTGGCCAATTTGTGCAAGAAGAAGCTCCTACTCCAGTAGTAGAACCAAGTGTTGAACCAACATTTGAAGAGGCTCCAGCACCTTCTTTTGAAAAACCAGCATTTTCTATTGAAAATGAAGAGATTAAAGAAGAACAACCTGAACCAATGGTTCAACCAAGCCCTGTTCAACCTGCTCCAGTTGTTGAAGAACAAAACGTTGATCCACTTCATCGTCCACAACCAAAAGCTGTGGTTACAAAACCATATTCTTATCCAGATAAAGAATTATTAACCCCGCATGAAAATGCGGATGATATGTCCAAAAACGATGAATCTTGTGCTGTTCGAACCGAAATTATTAACCAAGTTTTCTCTGATTTAGGTGTTGGTGCAACTGTTGTTGGTCACACGATTGGTCCATCTGTCACTCGTTTTGATGTGAAAATGAATTCTAATGTCTCTGTTAACGCGATGCTTCGTTATGTGGATGATATTGGTATTCGTCTAGATGGTATTCCAGTTCGTTTTGAAAAGATGGTTCTTGGCAAAGCCACTTCTGGTTTAGAGATTCAAAACGCCATTCGTACAAACGTTGGCTTGTTTGAATCAATTAAAACTATGGAAGAAAGAAACGCTAAGCCAATGGAAATTATCTTTGGCAAGAATGTCTCGGGTGAACTCATTACTGCTAATTTAACAAAGTTCCCACACATGCTTGTTGCTGGTACAACTGGTTCTGGTAAATCCATCTTTATGCACGCGACAATTCTTACGCTTATTATGCGTAATGATCCAGAATCGTTAAAATTAATGCTGATTGACCCAAAGAAAGTTGAAATGTCTTATTATCGAAACATTCCACATCTTCTTTGCCCAAATATTTCTGATCCACATAAAGCCAACGTTGCTTTAAATAAATTAGTCATTGAAATGGAACGTCGTTATAACCTTTTCGAATCATCTCGCGTTCGTGATATTGGTGAATTTAACGACTACGCCAAAGCTAATGGTTTACAAAAACTGCCATATATCGTTGTTTTTGTCGATGAATATGCTGACTTAAGTGAAGCTTGCAAAGAAGTTCGAACACCTGTTGTTCGTATTGCTCAAAAAGCTCGTAGTGCTGGTATTCACCTCGTGATTGCCACCCAACGTCCAAGCGTCAACGTTATTGATGGCGTTATTAAAGCAAACGTCCCAGTTCACGTTGCCTTAATGACTTCAAGTGCCACCGACTCTGTCACGATTATTGGTGAAGGCGGCGCTGAAAAACTTCTTGGAAACGGTGATATGCTCATTGAATGTCCCCTTGTTTCTCGTAGTACAAAACCACGTGTCCAAGGTTGTTTTGTCGATAGTACAGAAATTAACAAGGTCTGTGACTTCATTAGAAGTCAAAATCAACCACAATATGATCCATACTTTATGGATTTAGATCACGATCCAAACGAACAAAGTAGTGACCGTGGTGGTTCAGCCACCGATGCTGAAGTGACTAAAGTCGACAAGAATATGGAAGAAGAAAAACTCTACGAAGTCATTAAACAAGACATTTCTGACCGTGAGTATTGTTCGATTTCCTTCTTAACAAGAAGCTATGGCATTGGTTTCCCAAAAGCTGGTCGACTTTTCGCTAAACTAGTCCGTGAAGGATATGTTGATGCTCATGGTGATGCTCGTGGTTCAAAAGTTTTAATCCGTACTCCAAGAGACAATCAACAAATTGGATCGATTGAACAATCCGAATTTATTCCTAACGACCAACTCGAAGAAAGTAATGATGAAACAGTAGAAGATTCATCTTACGAAGATCAAACTGAAAATTATCCAGAAAATGAATAGCTTTTTAAGTAGTTATCATGAAATTTGTATACCAAACCAGATTCTTGAGTCTGGTTGTTCTCTTTTAGTCGATAACGAAGAAAGAGAATGCTATTTCACCAGCAAAACCGATCGATTTTCTTATTTTAATATTGCTGGTAACGATGAACTCTTAGGTAAAAATCTTGTTCTTGTTTATGATGGAAAAGAAGAGCATGTTGATGTTACTAAATTGGCTCTTTTACTTAATTTTGATGAGATTTATGCGGTGGATGAAGAACTTGGTCCAATCTGCTATGACGATTATACTGTTTTTAGACTTTGGGCACCATTTGCATCGAAGGTTGTATTGTCTTTAGACAATAAACAATATGAATTACGTCGTTTAGACCGTGGTGTTTATGAAATTCGTGTTGATGGAGATTTAGACGGTAAACTTTATCACTACGATGTGGTGATTAATGGTAAAAAACACCGTGTAACCGACCCATACGCCAAGTCAAGTAACGCTAACGCTAAAGAATCAGCAGTCATCAATTTAAAGCGATTATTGTCGGGTTTTGTTAATGTTCCTGTTGAAAAAACCTTTTCTAAACTAAAAAGTACGATTTATGAACTTCATATTCGTGATTTTACAATTCATAAAGGAACAAATATTGTTCATAAAGGAAAATACCTTGGTTTAACCGAGGAAAATTGTCATACCAAAGAGAATCATCCTTGTGGAATTGATTATCTAAAGTTCCTTAGTGTGAGTCATGTTCAACTTTTGCCAGTCCTCGATTTTGGCTCAGTTGATGAAGAAAGTAGCGGATATAACTGGGGTTATGACCCAATTTCGTATTTTGCACTAGAAGGTAGTTATTCAACTAATCCAAATGATCCACACGCTCGAATGGCGGAGTTTAGACAACTTGTTGATTCTTTACACAAAAATGGTATTCGAGTAAACCTTGATGTGGTTTATAACCACATGTATCAAGGCGAAAAGGTGAATTTAAATATTATTACCCCACATTATTTCTTTAGAGAAGAAAATAGTAAGTTAGCCAACCACTCCTGGTGTGGATGTGATTTTGCTAGCGAAAGAAAAATGGCTCGAAGATTAATCAAAGAATCGATCGATTTCTTAATGAATGTTTACGATGTCGATGGATTCCGTTTTGATTTAATGGGTTTAATTGATTTAGACACCATCAAAGAAGTTACATCACTGATTCTTTCTCATAAGAAAGATGCTCTAATATACGGTGAAGGTTGGGATATGAACGCAACCGGATTTAGAAACGAAAAGTTTGCGACAATGAAAAATAGTCACGAACTTCCAGATGTCGCCTTCTTCAATGATACCTACCGTGATATTTTCCGTGGTCACGGAAGTCACGCTAAACTTGATGATCTAGGTTTCCTATTGGGAAATAAGGATTATCTTGATGGTTTTAAGTTTGCTTATCTTGGATCATCAGAGAATTTAACATTTCCGAAACTTTTTGATCACCCAAATCAATCAATCAACTATGTTGAATGTCACGATAATGCCACTATTTATGACGTGATTAACGAATCAACCGAAGATATGGATGCTTTACGTTTAGTGAAATTATTTAATAAAGCTATCATGTGTTCAGTTGGTATTCCATTTATCCATATGGGTCAGGAAATCGGTTTAACAAAACATAATCAACGTAACACCTATAATCTTGGTGATTATTATAACCAAATGGATTACAGCATTCTCGATCAACGTTTTGAAATGGCTCAATCATTTAGACATTATGTTTTGGCTCGTCAAAACGCCGATTATTTGGATAATCTTGATCTTGATAAAGTTTCATTTACTTCACCAAAAGATGGGATCTTAATCGTGACTTGGGAAGGTGAAAAAAGTTACCAATACTGCTTCAATGTTACTGATAAACAATATGCGTTAGAAAATGAAAAAGGATTCTATAATTATTCATTAATGAATAACGGAAGTCCTCAAAACGTTATTTACCTCCCACCTTTCCGTTGTACTTATTTATTAAAGGATTAAAAGTTGTTATGAGAAAATTCTTTATTTATTTAAAAATCGTATTTATGTGTGGCCCAGCGATTATTTTTAACTTTTTCCGTTATTTAAAATACACTCGTCACCCAGAAAAGTATCCGTTTGAAAAACGATACGGTATGGTTAGAAAAGAAATTCTATTCGTTTTACGTCGTTTCCATATCGATTATAAAGAAGAAGGCTATGACATTCTAAAGAATGCAAAAAAACCAGCCTTATGTATTTCTAATCACTATAGTTTCATGGATCCAGTAATGCTTATTGCTGCTAATGAACGTCCAATTACTTTCTTATCAAAGAAAGAAAATTTAAAAATGCCATTCGTTGGTCAAATCTTAAAGATGCTTCAAGCTTTCACTATTGACCGTAAAAATGTCCTTTCTCAAGTTCGTACGCTTCAACAAATTGCCGAGCATTTAAAAGACGAAACCAAACCACATGTCTTCATCTTTATTGAAGGAACACGTAACAAAAAACCTGAGGGAGAATTACTCGAATTCCATCCAGGAACTCTTAAAATTGCCTATAAGGCAAACTGCAATATTGTTCCTGTAACTACTTATGGAACTTTCCGTGTTTTAAAACTCAATTCATATTTAAAGAAATATCCATTCCTTTGGAAAATTCATGAACCGATTACGCCAGAACAATTTAGTGGTAAAACAACAATTGATTTGGCTAAAGAAATTCGTGATGAAATGAATGAACAAGTCAATCACTTTAGAATTATTGATAAAGAATATATTTATAACGAAAAAGTTTCTTTAAAACGTAAAGCTTTAGAAACTGTCGTTGATCTTGGCGTTAATTCTTAATCCTTTTGGATAAAGATTCTTTAAAACTCCATTTATTGAATGGACTAAACCAAGGTTCATTCCTAAATAGGAAACAAAATAATAGCCCTCTGGGTTATTTTTTCTTATTTGATTTCCACTGAGATATTGAATAACTTCTTCTTTTGTTAATTCGATACTATTCTTGCTCATTGAAGCATGTGAATAGTGGTGAGTTGGGATTTCCTTCTTACCAATAATAGTTTTCATAAATAAACCAGGTCTTAGAGATAATTCAATAAGTTTTTCATCAATCTCGTTTTTAAGATGATAGACCTGAGTTTCTTTTGCTTGCCCTTTGCCAGTTGTGTTTCGTAAAACATCTCTTTCTATAGCCTTATTTTCTGTTAGATTTCCCGGCTTCTTAATTAAGGCAATATAATGACCTTCTCCAGGGAAGAGATTTGGGAAAAGATGGATTGTTTCTGGATATTTTTTTGACCGCAAATTACCAGTGATTTCTGGGATTTGACCGAGAATTGCTGGTGTTTTTTCAAGAAGATATTGAACTACTTCTTCGTCTTCCTCATATGAATATGAACAGGTAGAATAAACCATCGTTCCGCCTTCCTTTAACATCGAAAAAGCCATCAAAATCAATTGCTTTTGGATCTCTGAAAATTTAATTACTTTTTCATAAGTCCAGTCGTTTTTCATGGCCTCACTTTTACGGAACATTCCCGAACCGCTACATGGCGCATCAAGTATAATTGCGTCAAAGTAATTTTGGTATTTGCTTGATAATTTTGAAAAATCTAAAGAAGTAACAACAACGTTATCTAAACCCATTCGTTCCACATTTTGTAAAAGAGTCATTGCACGTGGTTTAGATAAATCGTTTGATACAAGAATGCCGTTATTTCCTAGGCGTAATGAGGCTTGAACGGTTTTTCCTCCTGGGGCAGCGCATAAATCTAAAACTCGTTCGTTTCCCTTTAAAGGAAGCAAAGAAGCCACGATAGCCGCACTAGGATCTTGGATGTAATATGCGCCTTGTTCGTGGTAAACCTTTTTACCTAGATCATATTCATCTTGGTCATAAAGATAAGCATGCTCAACAAATGGGTGTTTTTTAACGTGTGGAAAAAGATTAATAAATCTTTCATCACTAATTTTTCTTGTGTTTAAATAAACACCTTTATGTTCTTTTTCATCTTGTGATGAAATTAAGGAAGCAATTTCTTTTTGACTAAGGTATTTTTTAAGGTGTTTAGCAAAATCCATATCTTTATTATTAAATAAAACATAGATTATTTCGAGATATTAATTTGTGTTTTATAATTCATACACTTTTGGTATGATTATAATGAGGTTTTATTTTTATGAGAATGGTTGATATTATTACAAAAAAACGTGATGGCGGTGAATTAACCGACCAAGAAATCACATTTTTTGTTAACGGATACGTTGAAGGAAAAATTCCTGATTACCAAGTTTCCGCTTTATTAATGGCGATTATCTTTAAAGGCATGACCAATCGTGAAATCGTCACTTTAACCGACCGTATGGAACATAGCGGCGATGTCATGGATTTATCATCAATAAAAGGTGTTAAAGTTGATAAACACTCCACAGGTGGAGTTGGTGACAAGACCACATTAGCTCTTGGACCAATGGTTGCTGCTTGTGGTGCAATCTTAGCTAAAATGAGTGGTCGTGGCTTAGGCCACACCGGTGGAACACTCGATAAACTCGAATCTATTCCAGGAATGAACGTCTTCGTTAGCGATGAACAATTTAGAAAACAAGTTAGTGAAATTGGCTGCGCTGTTGTCGGTCAAACCGGACAACTTGTCCCAGCTGATAAAAAGTTATATGCTCTTCGTGACGTTACAGGAACAGTCGAATCAATGCCTTTAATTGCTTCCTCTGTGATGTCTAAGAAACTTGCTTCTGGATCAGATTGTATCTTACTTGACGTGAAGTTTGGTAATGGTGCATTCATGAAGAATGTCGAAGCGGCAAAAGAACTTGCCACAGTTATGTGCAAGATTGGTAACGCCCTTGGACGTGATACCCGTGCTGTCTTAACAGACATGGAACAACCACTTGGTTTTGCCGTAGGCAATGCCCTCGAAGTTAAAGAAGCAATTGCTACTTTACATGGCCATGGTCCAAAAGACTTTACTGAATTATGTCTTCGTTCTGGTGCAATTATGCTTGAACAAGCAAAGATTGCTAAAACCGAAGAAGAAGCCATGGAAATGCTTAAGAAAGTTATTGCTGATGGTTCAGCTTTTGAAAAATTCCGTCAAATGGTCATCGCCCAAGGTGGTGATGTCTCTTATATTGATCATCCAGAAAAATTCCCAGAATCCAAATACGTTGTGGAAGTCAAAGCTCCAAAAGATGGTTACATCAAACGTATTGTTGCCCTTGAAATCGGCGAAAGCGCTATGCGCTTAGGTGCTGGTCGTGAGACATTCGATGATGTCATTGATATGTCTGCTGGTATCGTTTTAAGTAAGAAAGTTGGCGACAAGGTCAAGAAAGGTGATGTGCTTTGCACAGTCCACACCAATGTCGAAGACCACGCTCAAATTCTCAAAGATATCGAAGATGCCTTCCATATCGTTGATGAATTCGTTGCTGTTCCTCCAACTGTTCACGATTACATTCGTTAATCATGAGGATCATCGTTCAAAACGTAACTAGAGCCTCTTGTGAGGTGAATCAAAAAATCGTGGGAAGCATTTCCCGCGGTTTTTGTCTATTCGTTGGTTTTACTAGCGGAGACAATAAAGAAGTCGTTAGTAAAATGGCGAATAAACTTCTTTCTCTACGTTTGTTTGATGATGAAAATGGAAAAACTAATCTTTCATTAAAAGATGTTAACGGAGAAATCTTATCGATTTCCCAGTTTACTTTATATGCCTCGGTAAAGGATGGAAGACGTCCATCATTTGTTAATGCACTTAATCCAAAAGAGGCCAGTGAACTGGATGATTATTTTAATCAGTGTCTAAAGGATGCTGGTTACAAAGTTGAAACAGGTATTTTTGGTGCCATGATGAAAATTGATTTAGTTAACGATGGTCCATTTACCACGATTCTTGATTCAAAGGAGCTTTTCTAATGAAAGTCATGCTTGGATTAAGTGGTGGAGTTGACTCCGCAGTCGCTGCATACCTTCTAAAGAAGGAAGGCTATGATGTCGTCTGCTGTTTTATGCGTAACTGGGATGCTATGGCTAATGGAGATTATCTTGGTAATCCAACCGTTAACGATGATCAATGTCCACAGGAAAAAGATTATCAAGACGCCCAAAAAGTTGCTGCTAAACTCGGCCTTCCACTCATAAGAGTGGATTTCATCAAGGAATATTGGGATCATGTCTTCTCCTTCTTTATTGAAGAATATGAACATGGTCGTACTCCAAATCCAGATATTTTATGTAATAAATACATTAAGTTTGACGCTTTTTTGAACTTTGCTAAGAAGAATGGTTGCGACATGATTGCCATGGGTCACTATGCTTCTAGAGAAGAAAAAGATGGACATTTCTATCTAAAGAAATGTGCTGATACTAATAAAGACCAAACATATTTCTTATCGCAGATTAATGAAGAACAAATCCGTTCTTGTTTATTTCCATTAGGAAATATCTCTAAAGTAGAAGTAAGAAGAATTGCTCATGAGTTAGACCTTGATTCCGTGATGGATAAGAAAGACTCAACAGGAGTTTGTTTTATTGGCGAACGTAACTTCCGTGAATTTTTAAAGAATTACATTCCTGCCCAATCTGGCAATATCATAGATATTGATACAGGTAAAATAATTGGTACACATCGTGGTGTTTACTACTACACGATTGGCCAACACAAAGGTCTTGGAATTGGCGGAATTTCTGGCGAAACCGCGACCGGTTGGTTTATCGTGAAGAAAGACGCGAAAAAGAACATTCTTTATGTAACTCGTGGTGATACTCAACAATACTTAATGTCGAATAAATGTGTTGTAACAAAGTTAAACATCATTAATCCAAATGAAAAATTCCCACAGGAAGTTGGTGCGAAGTTTAGATATCGTCAACCTGATCATCCTGCTGTGATTACTCTAAAGGATGATAAGATTATTTGTACTTACGACTATTATAAAGCTGTCACTCCAGGACAAGAAGCTGTCTTCTATAATAAAGACGGATTACTAATTGCTTCTGGAACAATCGATGAAGTTTATCGGGATGATAAACGAATAGACTAAAAGAAAACACACCATTAGGTGTGTCTCTTTTTATTTATTGATTGATTGAGCTTCCGCTTCATCAAACATATTCAGCAATTGCTCAACTGTGAGCTGTTGTTTTTCTTTTCCGGAGATATCGTGAATGATCTTTCCTTCATAGAACATGATTAAGCGGTCACCATAAGTAATCGCGTCACGCATGTTATGTGTAACCATGAGGGTGGTTAGTTTATTTTCACGAACAATCTTTTCAGTTAAGGCAAGAACCTTCTTAGCGGTTTTTGGATCAAGCGCCGCCGTGTGCTCATCAAGAAGAAGAATTTGTTTTGTAAGATCGTATTTACGAATCTTAGCGTCAAATTCATCATATAAAGCACGCTTTTTAGTCCGTTTTTCTTTACAAGAAAGTTTCTCCTTGGAGAGTTCTTTTAAAGCCTCTTTATAAGCTTGTTTAGCTTCATCATAAACTTTCGTGACTTCTTGTTTGGCTTTTTCTTTATCGCCCATATAGAAAGTCGAATAATCTTTAATGATTTGTTTATGTGATGGTTCAGCTCTTAAAGTCGCCATTAACAAAGTTAATGCTTGACGTTGTCCACCAGAAAGAACACTTGTTTTAGTTGTTAAACGTGTTTCTAATCCAAGATTGAAACTCTTTAACATCTCAATGTATTTTTGCTTTTGTTCTTTGTTGATGTACCAACCTAAACCATTATGTCCACCTTTACGTGAGGCAATCGCCATGTTTTCAATGACTTGCATTGATCCAGCTGTGCCTTTGTTCGTGTCTTGAAAGACACGGGCGAAGTATTTAGCACGTTTATTCTCTGGCATGTTAGTAATATCAACATCGTTAAGTAAAACCGCGCCTTTATCTGGATTCATATTTCCAGTAAGAACATTTAATGTCGTTGATTTTCCGCTTCCGTTTCCACCAATAATCGTGACAAATTCGCCATCATTAATGGTGAAAGAAACATTATTTAAAGCAACCTTTTCATCCGCTGTTCCTTTATAGAAGACTTTCGTAACGTTTTTAAAAGATAACATTATTTAGCCTCCTTTGCTCGTTGATGTTTGGAGTGAGCATTCTTGATATATACATTTTTAATGTATGGTACAGCAAGGAAGATGGCGACAACGATTGCCGAAAGCATCTTTAATAATTCTGGTTCGTTTGTGACATAGACAATGAATTGGAAAACAAAGAAGTAGATAATTGCGCCAACAGTAACAAATCCCATATTTAACGCAAAATTCTTTGATAAACGACCAAATAATGTTGTTCCAATAACAATGGCGGCTAATCCAATAACGATCGCTCCTCGACCCATATTAATATCAGCTGAACCTTGGAAACGAGCAAGTAACGCTCCAGCAAAAGCAACAATTCCATTCGAAATCATTAAAGCAATGATTTTACGGGCATTAACGTTAATACCGTTTGCTTTGGCCATTGCTTCGTTTGAACCAGTCGCACGAATAGAGGAACCATATTTGGTTCCAAAGAACCAATACAATACTAAAATGAGGATGGCAGCGATGCCAATCACGATTGGAATTGTCGTATAAACACCAGAACTAGCATTCATTGAAATGAGCGCATCACGCGAATTAATTGGCATTGACGCTTGGCCTAGGATCTTGTAGTTAATTGACCAGAGCATTAATTGAGTTAAAATGCCAGCCAGAATCCCTGGAATTCCTAGATAACAGTGGAGTAATGCGGTAATTAAACCTGCCGCAGCTCCAGCAAAGAAGGAAATCAGAAAACCAAGTGGCACTGGAACTCCAGCTGCAGTAAGGATGGCGAATAAACATCCTCCAGTAGCAAATGAACCATCAACTGTTAAATCAGCAAAATCCAAGATTTTGAACGTGATAAAAACACCAATGGCCATGATTCCCCAAATAATGCCTTGGTCTAGAACAGATGGTAGTGTGTTAAAAAATCCAGCCATTTTAATTCCTTAAAGTTTTTATTCGAGTGGTAAGACTTCGTAGCCAGCATCTTCTGGAACATCAATTCCTAAAGCTGTACAACGGGAAGGGACATAGAGTTTCTTCACATTAGTATCGTATTGAATTTCGTATTCACGAATATCTTTTTTACCGAGTAAAACGTTGAATGCCATCTCACCAGTGATTTCACCTAAACGGGTGTAATCAATGGATAATGTGGCAAAGCCACAACCTTTACAAATACCAGATTCTCCAGCGAAAACAGGTTTTCCAGCACCTTCAAAAACTTGGTTAATGGAAGCAGTGTTATCAGCGCAGAAGTTATCTGTTGGGATGTAAATTACATCTTCTTTAGCGGCAGCTGTGTTGCAAACTGATGTTAATGTGTCAGATCCAGAAATTGGATAAGTAGAAACTGTTTTACCAGCAGCTTCTAAATACTTCTTGACTTCATCAACTTGGAATTTGGAGTTAGCTTCGCTAGCGGAGTATAAAATACCAAATTTTGTTGCATCTGGGCAAAGTTCTTTCATTGCGTTAACTTGTCCATCAAGTGGTGCAAGATCGCTTGTTCCAGAAACATTAGTTTTGGTTTTTCCACCTTCAATTTCAATCTTACATGCGACACCAAAATCAGTGACAGATGTTCCTAAAATTGGAATATAAGATGTAGCAGTGTAAGCTGCAGATAAGCATGGAGTAGCATTAGCTAAGATTAAATCAACATCTTTGCTAACTAAAGTTGAAATAATGGTTGGGCAGTTAGCTGGATCACCAGCAGCATCGGTTGCAACAAATTCGACTTCACGTCCTTCCGCAGTAAGGAGAGCAGCTAATTTGGATTTAAAACCGTTTGTTGCTGCATCAAGAGCAACGTGAGGAACAAACTGAGCAATACCAACAACATATTTTTGTTTGTCTGGGTTAACTTTAATGCCAGTTTTTCCACAACCTGCTAAAGCAGTAATCGCGGCAACGCCGAGGAGTAATGAACCTTTCTTCATAATTTTTACCTCTTAATCACTTTCTATTTATGTTTGATTCACCTTGTTTGGTGAAAGTTTTCTAATAATTCATTAATTATCGGAAAATTCGAAATATTGCTTAAATTCTACAAAATTTAACGCTTTTTGTATATAGAAATTTTTTGATGAGTTTTTGAATATTCTTGTTCTTTTGTTATCGGTATTTTATAATTATGCCGAAAGTCGAGGAACGGAACAATGTATATTTCAGTAAAAGAAGCCGCAGAAAAGTGGGGAATTAACGAACGTCGAGTTCGTCTTTTATGCCAAGAAAATCGCATCGAAGGTTTAAAGAAGAAAGGAAAAGCATATCTAATTCCAGATAACGCACCAAAACCACTTGATCGAAGAGGCAAAACAAATCCTATTAAAATTAATAAGAATAAAGAAATAAATTTCGCGACATATCGGAAAGAATATCCGACAAAAGACGGTTATTTTGGTGAATATGGTGGATCTTATTTTGATGAAAAAACAAACAAGATTTTCCAAGAAATTTATAATGCCTACCTCACCATTTGCAAATCCTCGAAATTTATCAACGAATTACGCGAAATCCGCAAGAATTACCAAGGAAGACCAACACCTGTTTATCACTGTGAGCGTCTCTCAAATTACCTTGGAAAAGTTCAAATTTATTTGAAAAGAGAAGATTTAAACCATAATGGTTCCCATAAACTAAATAACTGCATGGGCCAAGCTCTTTTGGCAAAATATCTCGGCAAAACTAAACTAATTGCCGAAACCGGAGCTGGTTCTCATGGCTCTGCTGTAGCAACTGCCGCAGCCTATTTTGGTCTAAAATGTGACATTTACATGGGCGCTGTCGATATGGAAAAACAAGCGCCAAATGTGAACCGCATGAAAATGCTCGGGGCACGAGTTATTCCAGTTTATGAAGGCACTCAGACACTAAAAGAAGCCGTTGATGTCGCTTTTGTTAACTATTTAAAGGAATCAAAGGATGCTTTCTATCTGATGGGTTCAGCTGTTGGACCTCATCCTTATCCACTAATTGTTAGAGATTTCCAGGAAATTATTGGTCGAGAAGCACGCGAACAGTTCTTAGAAATGACTGGAGAATTGCCTGACATCGTTTGTGCGTGTGTCGGTGGTGGAAGTAACGCTATCGGTATGTTTGAAGCTTTCTTAAATGATCCAGTCCAAATTGTTGGTGTTGAGCCAATGGGTACTGGAAAGGAAATCGGTAAAAATGCCGCATCAATGACTTTCGGCAAACCTTATGTTCTTCATGGATTTAAGAACCGTGTCTTATTAAATAAAGATGGTAGTGTAGCTAATGCTTACTCTATTGCTTCTGGTCTTGATTATCCAGGAGTTGGACCAGAACACTGTTTCCTTCACGATATTGGTCGAGTTGAATATGATATTGTAACTGATGAGGAAGCGTTAGAAGCTTTTAAGCTTCTTTCAAGACTCGAAGGTATTATTCCAGCAATCGAATCAGCTCATGCACTAGCTTACGCCATTCGCGTTGCTCGTACTCGTCACTCTGGCTCAATCCTTGTCAATTTAAGTGGGCGAGGAGATAAAGATCTTGACTACATCATGAAAAAATACCCAGAAATTCTTGAATAATTCTTTTAATTATTCGAATTTGTGATATATTTATTGTGCTCCGATAAAGGAACCTGCCACTCCTTTGGAGATGATGAAGAATCATCGTGTCTCTGCGTTAAAGAGAAAACTAATTAAGTGCAATACAAAGTATTGAAAGAGGATGGTACCGCGATAAGTTCGTTCCTCTGAGATACTTTTTTATTTTGCTTAGGAGGTCAAGATATATGAAATACATGACCGGTCAAGAAATTAGAGAAACATGGTTAAACTTTTTTAAATCCAAAGGTCACCATGTTGAAAAAGGTGCTTCTTTAATCCCTTACCAAGATCCAACATTACTTTGGATTAACTCTGGTGTTGCCGCATTAAAGAAATACATGGATGGTAGCGAAGTACCACCAAGCCGAAGAATTACAAACGTTCAAAAATCAATTCGTACAAACGATATTGAAAACGTCGGTTTTACCGCTCGTCACCATACATTCTTTGAAATGCTTGGTAACTTCTCTATCGGTGATTACTTTAAAAAAGAAGTTATTCCATTTGCGTTCGAAATTCTCACTAGTGAGAAATACTTCGGAATGCCTAAGGATAAACTTTATTTCACTTATAACCCAATTGATGAAGAAACCCACCAACTTTGGTTAAAAGAGGGTGTGGAAGAATCTCATCTGATCCCCTTAGAAGGAAACTACTGGGAAATCGGTGAAGGCCCAGCTGGTCCAAACACCGAAGTTTTCTTTGATCGTGGAGAAAAATATGATCCAGATCATTTAGGAGAACGTTTACTCCGCGAAGAAATCGAAAATGACCGTTATATTGAAATCTGGGGTATTGTGTTTTCACAATATAACGCTGTTCCTGGTACCCCAAGAAGCGAATATAAAGAACTTCCTAGTAAAAACATTGATACTGGAGCTGGCTTAGAAAGAATCGCGTCTGTTTTACAACAAACCGATTCCAACTTTGAAACAGATTTATTTATGCCAATTATTAAAGCTGTTGAAAAGTTAGCTAACGTTCCATACGAAAAACCTTATTTAACAAATTATCGCGTGATTGCTGACCACATTCGTGCTGTGACCTTTGCCATTGCTGATGGTGAAATCTTCTCTAATGAAGGACGTGGTTACGTCTTAAGACGTCTTGTCCGTCGAGCAATGAGATTTGCTAAACAAATCGGCATTGAAAAACCATTTATGTACACTCTCGTTGATGTGGTTATTAATATCTATGCGAAATTCTATCCAGAAAACGTTTCTAAAGGCCCAAGTATTGCCAAAATGGTGAAGGCTGAAGAAGAAAAATTCCTAGAAACACTTGAAACCGGTGAATCAATCCTTCGCGAAATGATTGTCGGCAAGAAAGAACTTTCGGGATCAGATGCTTTTAAACTTTATGATACATTTGGTTTTCCAATTGACCTTACGATTGAAATTTGTGCCGAAAAAGGTGTCAAAGTTGATCGTGCTGGATTTGAAAAGGAAATGGAAAAGCAGAAAGAACGTGCTCGACAAGCTCGTAGTAACGCTCAAAGTATGCATAAACAATCCAAAGATTTACTTGAGTTTACTGAACCTTCATCATTTGTTTATGATGAGGAGCCACTTGATGCAGTCGTCATTGGCTGCTTTAAAGATGGGGTAAGAGTCAAAGAAATCACCGATGAAGGTGAAGTTATTCTTTCTCAAACAAACTTCTATGCTGAATCTGGCGGTGAAGTTGCTGATACAGGTGAACTTTCTAATAACGATACTTCTTTAGAAGTATACAATGTTATTAAAGCGCCAAACAAACAACATCTGCACGCTATTAAAGTCAAACGCGGATCAATCAAAGAAGGCGATAAAGTTCATGTTGAAATTAATGTTGAAGAACGTCGCCTTACTGAAAGAAACCACTCTGTAACACACTTGTTACAAGCAGCGCTTGATAAAGTTCTTGGTAACCACATTAAGCAGATGGGTTCTTATGTTTGTAAAGACTATATGAGATTTGACTTTACTCACTACTCTAAAATTAGTGATGAAGAACTCAAAACCATTGAAAAAGAAGTTAATCGCATGATTGCTGAAGCCATTCCATCAAACATTCGTGTGATGAGTATTGCCGAAGCCAATAAACTCGGTGCTAAAGCCTTCTTCTCCGAAAAATACGGTGATGAAGTTCGTGTTGTTGCCTTTGGCAACGAATCCATCGAATTCTGTGGTGGATGTCACGTTAAAAATACTGCTGATATTGGTGTATTTGTTATTGAAAGCGAATCATCGATTGCTTCTGGTGTCCGTCGTATTGAAGGACGTTCATCAGTTGGCGCGTATGAATTAATTAAAGAACGCCAAGACGCCTTAAAAGCAATTGTTGAAAGCGTTGGAGCGACTAACGCTCAGGAAGCCAAAGATAAAATTCGTTCTATCTTAGAACAACTTTCTGAAGCAAATCGTCGTCTCACATCCCTTATGGATCAAATCTCCCAAGCCAATGCAAATGATGCCTTAAATCAATTTATTGATTTCAAAGGTTATAAAGTCTTAACTAAGTATGTTAAAGGCGCATCAATGGAGAACTTAAATGCTATGGGTGATGGATTAAAAGTTAAATTCCCAGATTACGCTATTCTTCTAATTGGTGGTGAAGGTAATTCCTTACCAATTTCCATCTTTATCGGTGGAGAAGCCTTAAGAAAGAATATGGCTGGAAACTTAGTCCGCGAAGTCGCCAAACACCTTGGTGGTGGCGGCGGAGGACGTCCAAATATGGCGAATGGTTCTGGTAGAGATGAATCTAAGATTCAATCCGCTATTGAACTCTTTAAGGAGACTCTTCAATGAGCAAAATCCTCGCTCTTGATTTAGGAACTACAACAGTTGGAATTGCTTCGACTGATGCTTTAGGAATTGCCCACGGAAGAGAAACATTTCGTTTCGAACCGGGGAACTTCAAAAAAGCTCGTGAACATGTCTTAGAAATCTGTGCTAATGAAGGCATAAATGAGATTGTTTTAGGTGTTCCTTATTATGAGTCTGGGGATCTTTCTCCACACGCTAAAAGCTGTCTAAGATTTAAAGAAGATTTGCTAAAAGCAAATAATCAACTGATCATCCATGAAATTGATGAATCGTATTCGACTATTGACGCGGATGAAAAACTAAAAGAAATGAACCTTTCTTATGAGAAAAGAAAAGCCCTTGTTGATGAGTATGCTGCTGTTGTCATTTTAGAAAGATATTTACGAAAAATGGAGGAACAAAAATGAGTAACCCATTATTAGATAACGAAATCATGATTACCGATGAAAACGGTCAAGAACAAGTCATGAAAATTCTATTTACGTACGAAAACGAAGAACGTCATAAAATGTACGCTTTCTTATATAAAGAAGGCGATGAAGATAACGTGATCCCAGTTTCGATTAACGAAAAGGATTCATCCATTGAAGTCATTGAAGACGAAAAAGAACTTGATGAAGTGGAAGAAGTTTTCAATTGCTTCCTTGATGACCCAAAAATGAAGGAAATTAAATAATTTGTTGTTTACAACAGCAATTATGATTGGTAAACTCTTTATTGCGATTTAGGAGGCTTAAAAAGATGGCCACAGAAAAAATTGAATTAACAAAAGAAGGCGAAGCTAAGTTAACTAAAGAACTTCGTCACTTAATTGATATTGATCGTCCAGAAGTCTTAGATCAACTTGCTGCCGCTCGTGCTCAAGGTGACTTAAGTGAAAACGCTGACTACGATGCTGCAAGAAACAAACAAGCAGAAGTTGAAGCCCGAATCAAAGAAATCGAAAACATCTTAGCTAATGCTAAAATCATCGATGAAAAGAAACAAACTAGCAAATTAGTTGCTCTTGGTTCTACAGTTGAAATTAAAGATTTAAGCGACAACACTAAAGCAACCTATACCATTGTTGGTACAGTTGAAGCTAACCCAACCAAAGGATTAATCTCTAACGTCTCTCCACTTGGAAAAGCCATTGTTGGTAAAAAGGTTGGCGATGTCTGCGTTGTCCGCGTTGCTAGAGAATACAAAGTCGAAATCTTAAAACTCACTTCTGCGAAGTAAAAGATTCCCAAATCAAAAAATTAGGTACCTAAAAGGTACCTTTTTATTTTTTTGAAAATTTTCTCTCTTAAAAAACGGATTTAGTTAGTAAGGAGGAAAGCACAACTATGCGTAAATTAACTAACCAAGAGCTTAGGGAAACTTTGACCGGTGAGCTCACACTTACAGCAGTGTTAACTGTTCTAGCTGTCTCTTTAATGGCGGTTGTCATTTATAAGTTATTTATCTCTAAAGAAGGCAGCTCACAAATTCCTGGTGGTTGGAAGTTCACCTGGAAATGAAAATCGCCGATCTTCCAAAAGAGGCTAAACCTCGTGAAAAGGCGTTTTGCTATGGAATCGAAGAGCTTGATGACCAAGAACTTTTAGCTTTGCTAATCGGTAGTGGAGTGAAAGGACATTCGGCGATTGATATCGCAAAGTCTCTATTAGAGACATTTATCACTCTCCCACATCTTTCTCAAGCCTCGTTAAATGCTTTAACTAATCAGCGTGGGCTAAACAAAATTACTGCTTTAAAATTAGTTGCGGCATTTGAACTTCATAAACGGCTCAATACACCAAAATATTTTGCTAACGAATCGATTCGTGAACCTCGGCAAATCGCTGCTCGTTTTCGCTATTTAGAAACACTGGATTATGAATCAGTTATTTTAGTGATGCTCAACCGAAAAAAGGAAATTATTCGAGAGGTCACTAAATATAAAGGAACATTCGATTCCTGTTCATTTAATTTCAAAGAAATTATGTCGGATTTATTCGACTCCAAATGTTCTTCATTTATCTTGATTCATAATCATCCAGATGGATCTAGTAAACCAAGCGAAAACGATATTTTAACAACGTCGATTATTCGTGAGACCGCTTCATCATTTGGGATCGAACTTTTTGACCATGTCATCATCTTTAAAAATGGCTATTATTCGTTTCGGGAAAACAATCATTTTTCGGAGATTTGACTTTACAAATGTAAAAAATTGTTTACAAACACGTTCATTAATAATATATTAATAAGCGTTGTCGCCTCACGAGCTACAACCGCATAGAAAAGGTAAGAAACTTATTGCCATAGGCAATAGACCTTAATAGCGAGTCTAAGTGAGAAAGTCGAGGTATATTTATGTACGCTATCATTGAAACTGGTGGAAAACAAGTTCGCGTCGAAGTCGGACAAAAGGTTTTTGTTGAAAAACTTGACGTTGAAGAAAACAAATCTGTTGATTTTGACAAAGTTCTTCTCGTTGCTGACAAAGATGTGAAAGTTGGAACTCCATATGTCGAAGGAGCGAAAGTAACCGCGAAAGTCATCAAAAACGGACTTGGCAAAAAGATTCGCATCTACAAATACAAAGCTAAACATAATTCCGCTCGTCGTATGATTGGTCATCGTCAACCATATACTTGCGTCGTTATCGAAAGCATTAATGCTTAAAAATGATCAAAGTTACTGTCATTAAAGCAGAACAAAAAATTAAAAGTATATTAGTGAAAGGCCATTCTAATTCTGCCCCAAAAGGAGAAGACCTGATCTGTGCTGGAGTTAGCTCAATCATTATTGGTGGAGCAAACGCCATCAAAAATCCTGAATGTTATACATTCAAGACTAAAGACGGATACTTCGAAATTACAGAATTAAAAACGGCGAATGAGCACGATTACAATGTCTTGGATACTATTCTTGTCCAATTAAAGACAATCGAAGAAACCTATCCAAAGTTCATTGAGGTAATCGAGAAAGGAAATTAGTTATGTTATTTAGATTAAATATCCAACTCTTTGCTTCTAAAAAAGGTGTTGGTTCAACTAAAAACGGACGTGATAGCGAATCCAAACGTCTTGGTGCAAAAGTCTCCGATGGTGAATTTTGTAAGGCAGGTTCAATTATTTACCGCCAAAGAGGAACCAAGATTCTTCCAGGTGTGAATACCAAACGTGGTGGAGATGATACCATCTTCGCAACTGTCTCTGGTATTTGTAAATATGAACGTGTTGGACGTAGTAAAACACGCGTCAGTGTTTACGCCAAATAAGTTGATGAAATATTAGACCTCTTTAGAGGTCTTTTATTTTACCCATTTCTATAAGACCACAAACTAGTGGTCTTTTATCTTGGTTTACGTGTATAATGTGAGCGTATGTTTATTGACCGAGTAGTTGTTGAAGTTCGATCTGGAAAAGGCGGAGACGGCATGATTGCCTTCCTTCACGAAAAATATGTCGCTAAAGGCGGACCAAGTGGAGGAAATGGTGGTCGTGGTGCTTCGATTATTTTCCGTGCGAACAAATCAATTAATACTCTTTTTAATTTCCGTCACTCAAAAGTCATTATTGGTCAAGATGGCGGAAAAGGTTTAACAAAGAACAAATACGGTCGAGGAGCTGATGATGTTTATGTTGATGTTCCAGTCGGAACCGTTGTCTACTTAGAAAAAGATCATGAATTCGTTTGTGACTTATCACAAGATGGTCAAGAAGTCGTTGTCGCCAAAGGTGGCCGAGGCGGAAGAGGTAATGCCGCATTTAAATCGGATAAAAACCGTGTTCCTCGTATTGCTGAAAATGGTCTACCAGGTGAAACCAAACGACTCATCCTTGAATTAAAACTATTAGCTGATGTGGGCTTAGTCGGATTACCAAATGCTGGTAAATCAACACTATTAAGTGTTGTCAGTAACGCTAACCCAGAGATTGCTGATTATCCATTTACAACTGTCGCACCAAATTTAGGTGTGGTAAATGTTTCAAAATATGAGACTTTTGTCATGGCTGATCTTCCAGGATTAATTGAAGGTGCTCATCTTGGCAAAGGATTAGGTTTAACATTCCTTAGACATCTTGAAAGATGTCGCGTCATCGTTCATCTTGTCTCTATGACGGATGAAGACCCATACGCTTCCTTTAAACAAATCCAAACCGAACTCAAAGAATACGGTATGGGTTTAGAAAAACGACCACTGATCATTGTTGCGAGTAAGATGGATGAAGAAGGTGCTAAAGATAAACTCAAAGAGTTTAAGAAGAAAGTTAAACAAGATGTCATCGCTTTATCATCTTTAACTCATGAAGGTGTGGATGAACTTATTAATAAATGTCATGAACTCATCTCCAAAACTGATCCATTCCCATTAATGGGAACTGAAGAAAAAGTGGCGACTAGAGTTTATAATGCTTATAAAGATCAAAAACCAATCTTTGAGGTTGTTAAAGAAAAAGATCATGTCTTTAGACTTGTTGGAGAATCAATTGAAAGAACTTATTCCTTGATTAATATCTCCACGGATGAAGGAATGATGCGTTTAATTAATTATTTAAGAAAGATCGAAGTTGAAGAAGCTTTAAAAGAAGCTGGAGCAGAAGATGGAGATTCTGTCTTCTTATGCGACTTTGAGTTTGAGTATCTCGAATAATGGAAAATTTACAAGTTTATTTATTAGAAATCGAATCCTTTTTAAAGGATTATTTAGCAAAATCCGGCTGTAAAGCCTATGTTTTAGGTTTAAGTGGCGGAGTTGACTCTTCCTTAGTCGCCGCGATTGCTCGTCACGCTGTTGGTAAAGATAAACTCTTTTGCTACGCCATTGATATCGAATCAAATCCAAAAGATATTGAAGATGCTAAAAGAGTTGCTAAAGAACTTGATGTGAATATAGAAGTGATCTCCTTAACGAAGACTTATGAGTCTTATTTAAAAGAACTTCATGGAGACAACTTCATCCGTTTATCTAAATCTAATTTAAAAGTACGCATGCGTATGTGCGCTTTATTTGCGTATGCCCAAGAAAAGAGTGGTTTAGTCTTAGGAACAGACAACTGGGATGAGCGTTATGTCGGCTACTTTACCAAGTACGGTGATGGGGCCGCAGATGTGCTCCCAATTGTCCATTTAACAAAAAAAGAAGTTCGCTTAGCTTCGAAACTTTATGGATTAAGTGAAGAGCTCTATAATCGTACTCCTTCTGCGGGTTTATTTGAAGGCCAAACTGATGAATCAGAAATGGGAATTTCTTACGAAGATTTAGATAATTACCTTTTAGGTAAAGAAATTAATGAAGAAGCTAAAAAGCGTATCGAACACCTTCATAAAATTAGTGAACATAAACGTGTTGAAATCCCGACTCCAAAACCTCCAAAAAGATAGTTAACTAACAAAAATATTTTGATAAATTTTGAAAAAAAGTGGCAAAAATGTCACTTTTTTTCGAATTAAGTATAGTAGAGAGAAATAACGGGAAAGTAGGTACAAATTATGTTTGATTACTTTAACGGACAAGTGACACAAATCCGTCCGCATTCAATCGTACTCGAAACCAATTCCATCGGGTATCGAATTGCTGTGTCTAAGCCTTACCAATTCCACGTTGGTGATGAGGTGAAAGTTTATGTGGAAGATCTTTTAAGAGAAGACGGTTTTTATCTAGTTGGTTTTCTAACGGTAGAGGAACGAGAGATTTATCTAGGTTTAAATACGGTCAACGGAATTGGACCAAAAACCGCTCTTAAAATCCTTGGTGAGTGCGATTATCAGGAACTAAAAAAGGCGATTGAATCGAACAATCTCTTCTTTCTAAGAAGCATTAAGCACATCGGAATGAAAGCCTCCGCCCAGATTCTTCTAGATTTACGCGGTTTCTTTGATTTAAACCAAAACATCAATGTGAACCAGTATGAAGAAGTGCAGGCCGCACTTCGTTCTTTAGGTTACAAAAACCGCGACATCATTAATACTCTTTCAATGATCAATATTCCTGATGCAACTAACGAAGAGATTATTAAAGAAGCTTTAAGGAGGATGAGAACTTATGCACACCAAGGTCGAAAGTAAGGAAGAACAACTGGCCGAAATCACTCTTCGTCCACATTCATTTGAAGAGTTTTTTGGTCAATCTTCTCTTATAGAGAACTTAAAAGTCTACATTCAAGCCACCAAGAAAAGAAAAGAAGCGTTAGACCACGTTTTAGCTTATGGACCAAGTGGTTTAGGTAAAACAACTCTAGCGCATGTTATTGCTAACGAACTAAATCAAAAGATTACGTGCGTGAACGGTCCGACAATTGAAAAGATTGGTGATATGGCCTCCATTCTTTCGAGTTTAGAACCAGGAGAAATCCTCTTTATTGATGAGATTCATCGGATTCCGAAAGTGGTGGAAGAATTCCTTTATAGTGCGATGGAAGATTTTCGGATTAATCTCGTTGTTTCGCATGAAAAAGATTCGGAAAATTTATCGATTGATTTGCCTCCATTTACGGTTGTTGGAGCGACCACAAAAATTAGCAGTTTATCTTGGCCAATTCGGCAGCGTTTTGGGATCCATTTAAAGTTTGATTTCTACATAGTAGAAGAACTTGAACAAATCGTGATTCGTTCCGCCCAAGTTTTGGGTGATAAAATTGATCCAAAAGCAGCCCACGAAATTGCCATCCGTTCCCGAGGTACTCCACGTATCGCGAATCGTTTGTTAAGACGGGTCCGAGATTTCTATACTTGTTCGAAACAAAAATCCATCTCTGAAAAGCTCACAATTGACTCTTTAAAACGGATTAATGTCGACCAAATTGGATTAGATGAATTAGACATCGAATATCTCTCACAAATGATTAACCGTTTCCATTCTAAGCCAGTTGGATTAGACACTCTAGCCTCTTCTTTTGGCGAAGACCCTGGAACTCTTGAGGAAGTTTGTGAGCCATATTTAATCTCAATCGGTTTTATTAACCGAACACCCCGTGGAAGAGAAATCACGGAAAAAGGAAAAACTTATTTTTTGAAATATCATAAAGATCACATTGAGGATTAAATTTAATCGATTTTATCGTGATTTTTATATTTATCCGATATTGGAGATTTTTCAATATTTGAAAATTTCGGTAATACTTCTTTAATAAGGTTTTCGATTTCTTCCTTGCTATAGCAAAAGGTTAGTAGTATTCTTTAAAAGCAAACTTAATTTTTAATTAAGGCTTAGAAAACAGTAGAAAGAGAACATATTATGCGTCGTTTAATTGCTTATATCTCGATGGTTATCGCCATCTTAATCGGTGTTGGCGTATCTTTTGCCCCAACATTTGTCAAAATGAAAGAAGGTCGTGAATTTGCTTCCGGTCGTGAAATTGTCTTTAACCTTAAGGATAAAGAAAATGCCGAAGATCCAGTTCCAGCTGATGCCGCACAAAAAGTTGCTGACATCATGAAAGAACGTTTGGATTTAATGAATGTCGAAGATTATTCCGTTAAAATCGGAACTAATGAAGACGATCCAAGCCAAGTTTATGCTGATACAATCTCTGTTTCTTTCTCAACTCAAGACGACACTTTATTTAACTATGTTTCTCGTTTACTCGAATTCTCTGGTAAAGATTATTCCTTAAGAGGAAACCTTGATGAAGCCTTTGCTGAAAACGTCTTTAAAGACGTTGAAGCTTATATTTGGCGTGATTCTGGTACAATTCCATACGTTATTTTCCCAGTTTCTGATCCTGATGCTGTGAAAACCTTTTTAAAGGTTGTTAGTGGTGAAGACGAAGAAGAAGGTGGAGAAAAGAACGCTCTTCCACTTGTTCGTCACTATGCTGAAACCGACGAAGCTGAAGGCGAAGGTGAAGGTGAGCAAACCACCCCTGATGTTTTCCTTGTTGGAAACTGGGGTGATGATGACTCCATCGAAAAAGCCGCTGAAAACCCATACTCAGCTGGAAAGATTATTTGTTCATGGAATCACGAAAACATTTGGAATCCAGATTCTAAAGAAGCCGAAACTGAATTACGTTTCCTTTGCGGAAGCGCAAATGAGCAAGGCGAATATGATTTAACCGCTCTTAAGAAAGCCAACCAACAAGCTTCATTCCTATTGGGAATGTTTAATGCTAAAGAATATGAAGTCGAAGTGACTAACAAGTTCAAAGATGTTACTGCTGATGGAAATATTCAATATAACTATTTAACCGTTCCAGCATCTTATGAACAACTTATTTCCTTTAAAGGAAATGATGCTAAGTTAGCCTTCTCGGCAACCTTAAAAGCAACATTAATCGGTATTGTGATTGTTTCACTCTTACTCGCGATGTTCTTCCGCTTACAATCTTTAGCCGCGATTTCTACAACTCTCTTAAGCTTATTCTTAACATTCCTCTTATTCTTCGCTATGACACCAACATTTAATGTTGCTGCTATTGTCGGAGGCATTGTTGTAGCACTTCTCTCCATCTTTGGTGAAGTTGTCTATATGCATCGTTTCCGTGACGAAGTTTATAAAGGACGTAGCTTAAAGAAAGCTAACACCGAAGCCTTCAGACGTTCTAACTTAATCGTTCTTGATGGCTCCGTGATTGTTGCTGCTAGCGGATTACTCTTCTACCTCCTTGGGGGTGAAGCGCTCAAATCATTTGGTGTGATTGCCTTCTTTGGCTCCATTATTTCACTTGTGATGTTCCACGTTGTCTATCGTATCCTTAACTGGTTACTTGCCAACACAACTGGATTACAAAATAAATATGGATACTTCAACATTGATGAAAGCAAGGTTCCAAACATTGCTCTTGATGAAAAACCAAGTTACGAAAGTCCATATGAAAAGACTGACTTTACCAAGAAACGCAAAGTCTTTGGTATTGCCGGTGGTGTTCTATTAGCCGCTTCCTTAGCTGGCATTATCACCTTTGGTGTCTTAAATGGTTCACCAATTAATACTAAAAAAGCTTCCAACGACCACTCCGTCATCTACACATCTGTACAGGTTGATAGTGATCGACTCAATACAACTCTCTTTGGAGATGAAATCTTATCTAAGATTACCATTGATGGCAAAGCCATCGATGTGAAATCCGTTGATATCACTCTTCAAGAAACAAAGAGTTACGATCTTGATGAAAAGATGGAAAAGACCACATATTGTTATGTGGCGAAGTTCGATTCCGTCTTATCTAACAATAACGTCCAATATAAGATTGGCGATACCACAAACGATGTTGATACCGTTCAACTTGCTGTTGAAGACCTTGTCAGAAACTACGAAGTTGTTACTCCAGAATCAGTCGTTACTGAAGTTCGTCGTACTGGCGAAACAGTTTCTACTCCAAACCAAGGCGAAATTGCTTTAGCAACAGGTATTACACTTGCTGTGGCAGCCTTATATTGCGCCTTCCGTTATCGTCTGTCCCGTGCTTGTAGCGTACTTGTGGTGAGCGCTGGTGTCACAACTGTGACCTATGGATTACTCGCTTTAACTCGTTTAGCTACTTCACCAGTGAGCGCAATCTTACTTCCAATTGTCGCTGTTTCATCCTTATTAACAATGCTCTTCTACTTAAGTAGAGAGAAAGAACTCGACAAAGAAGAGAAAGCCCATGATGCTGAAAAGAGAAGTGCGCTTATCGCTCGCGCTGTGAGCTTAAGTGCTCTACCAATCTTCACCTTCTCTCTTGTTGGTGGATATCTCGCCATTAACTTCTTTGGTTTTGGACCAGTTGAATTAACAATTCTCTTTGGAGCGGTGATTGTCGGAACAATCCTAACTGTCTTATCGGTCTTAACGATTATGGGACCACTTGCTGGATTCTTCGACCGCTTATTCTCGAAGGTTCATCTTCCAAAATTCTTCCGTCGCAATAAAGAAAACAAACAACGTTCACTTAAACCAAAAACCAGTGAACCACAAGAAACAATCTTTATTGGTATTAACGACTAATTTTAAATGGGCTATTTATATAGCCCTTTTATTTACCTATGGAACGCTTATTCAAAGAACTTCTTAACTATTATCATTTATCCGAAGCAGATTATCATTTGATGTCTCTTCCTTTAGACGAGGTTCATTTACTTGAACCAACATCAATTAAAGGAATGAATCGTGTGAAATCACGTATTTTCGAGTCAATCAAGAATAACGAAAAAATCATTATTTATGGTGATTATGATTGTGACGGAATTAGTGCAACATCGATTATGTACCGCACATTCCAAATCCTAAACTACCATGTTTCTTATTACATTCCTTCTCGCTATAGCGATGGTTATGGATTAAATGTTACAAATGTCGAAAAAATTGCCTTAGCAGGCTATAAGTTAATCATTTGTGTTGATAATGGTATTTCTCAGCACGAAGCCATTCATCGAGCCAAGGAACTTGGAATTGATGTTATCGTTATCGATCATCACGAAGTTCCAGAGGAAAGAACAGAAGCTTATGAGATTATTCATCCAAGTGTTTCTGAAATTTCGGATATCTTTGGATCTGGCGGATACATGGCTTTATATGTTTCAGCTGCTCTTCTTGGTTCATACGATGACTATTTAGTCACGATTGCTGGATTAAGTGTCATTTCTGACTTAATGGAACTACGTGGTCCAAACCGTGACCTCGTTCGTTTAGCAGTGGATCGTTTTGAGAAGAATAAATATCTTCCTCTCCGATTATTAGCGGAGTCTCCAATAATTACGGAGAAAACTTTCTCCATGGAAATCGCTCCAAAAATTAATGCGATTGGTCGAATGATGGAGAAAAATGAAGCGAATTTATTGGTTAAATATTTCACGACCGATAATGAGCAAGATGTTTATTCTCTCTGCGACTGGATTAACCAAATTAACGCCCAAAGAAAAGAGCTCACTAAATCAACTGTAGATAACCTGACTGAGGATTTTTCAAATCAACCAGGAATCTGTGTTAATATTGACACAAAAGAAGGCATTATTGGCTTAATAGCCAATCGATTCCTGAATTTATATAATGTACCTTCATTAGTTTTTACGAAAGATCTATTACATCCAGACATTCTGAAAGGATCAATTAGATCTAAAGAAGGATTTAACGTCACAAAAGCCTTTAAATCACTCGAAAAATATCTTGTGACTGGTGGTGGTCACTCCTTTGCTGGAGGCTTATCCATTAAGGCTACTGATTTTGATTGTTTCAAGAAAGAATTTTTAGCTTTATGTAAGCAATATCAAATTGAAGAAGTCGATCATCCTTCCATTGATATTTCTCTTTCCGAAATTACGATGACCAACTATCAACTTGTTCGTTCATTTGCTCCTTTTGGTATGGGTTTTGAAGAACCGTTATTCTCTATTGAGAATATTCCAACTCGAGGCTTAACATTTATCTCGGAAGGAAAACATCTTTCTACCCCATTAACTATTCAAGCCAAACTACTTGGATTTAATATGCCAAAAGAAGAAGTGCAAGCCTTATCCATGATCGATGTTGAAGGACATTTATTATTGTCCTCATTTAGAGGCGCTAAAACACTGGAATTCCGTATTTCAAAATATAATTCTCACAAGTAAAGCGCACATATGCGATAATAATTATTAGGAAGTATAGACTGATATGAAGCTTAATCGATTCATTGTTCCATTAGTAGCAGTTCTCTTTTTAGCAAGCTGTAATTCTGCTTCTGGTGGCGGAAAGAAAGAAAAAACAACTTCAGCAGAACCAACTTCCAAAACATATCAACCAATTCCGAGCTATCCAGATCTTCCTGATTATGGTGATTATAGCGGAACTCCGGGAATTGCTCCTAATCATATTACTTCAATTTCAATGAGTCCGAACAAGGAGATTTATGCTCGTGTCGGAGACATTATTCCAATTAATGGAAGTGTTTCGAATGCATATAACGATGATGAGAAGAAAATTACATTTTCCGTTGATAAATCATCTCATTTGTTGTTAACAACAAACGACAATAATCAAGATGCGACTTTAAAATGTTTAGCTGCCGGAGACGCAACTTTAACAGCAAACTCTTACGAAGCAAGATATACACGAAGTCTACTCGTTCATATTCTCCCAAATGATGGAACATATGATTTATACGAAACTGCATTAACAACTGATAAAGAAAAAGCTAAATTTGGCTATGGAAGCACATCTTACATGCCTAATGGTGTTTCTAACGGCGTTTCCCAATTAGGTCATCATTCTTGGAAATGGCGTCGTAGCGATCCAAAAACAATTAGTACCGAAAGCGGTGCTCTTTCGTTTGGCTCTGCCTCAGCTCCTGAGGGTGCCTGGACATTTTCAACAGTATTTGAAAAACCAGTTAAAAAAGTTATTCTTGGAATTTCTACAGCAAGATTTGAAAACCAAGAAAATGATTATAAATTCGGTGGTTCTAAATTAATGTCCTGGTTAGGTGAGGATTCTTTAAAAAGAATCGTCGATGGAAAAACCTATAATCCAGGCGAAGAATGTTATACATTAAGAGGAACCGAAGATAATTCGGTTTTACCGCACACAATTATTTGTGATGATAAAAGCGGAGATTTTGGCTTTTCTTTAAGTGCATCTGGCGGTTATATCCGTCTTAAATACATTGTTGTTGAATACTCAACTTATACACCTGCCGGAACATTATCGGAAGCTAGTTTTAATTTTGATGATGAATCATTTACCGATACATTAACAAGCTCATTTACAAGCAAAACAGTTAGTGATTCTTCTTCGCTCGTAAATATCGCTTTAACAAAAGTTAAAACTGGTGATGATTCAACATCTAATCATCCAATGATTGATCGTAACTCCACAATCACAGTTACTCCTAAAAATGCTCAACAAACTATTTCTAAAGTTGAATTAGTAACCTCGCCATTTATTTCCGAAGGTTCTCCAGTTGAAAATATTGTTACTGTTCGAGAATCCTATCTTGGAACCGATTATATGAGAGAATATGGAACAGAACGCGGAGAAACGATTAATCTTGGGAGATTAAGTTATGGTTGTAATGCTGTTGAACTAAAAAATTCTTCTGCTAAAGCCGGAACTTACTTAGGAATTGTTTCTTTAAAAGTGACATTAACAGATGCTGTTTCTCCAGCTGTTGTTGATGAAGTTTATTTTGCTGGCCCAGCAAATAAGATGAACTATTCTGATGGTGATATATTTGATCCAACTGGTGGAGCTGTTATTGTCAGCTTTACTGATCCAAAATTCATGGATATTGAAATTAATAGTCTTGTAACTTGGTCAACTCTTCATGAAGGTGATACCTCGGCTATTGGGAATTCTCCATTTGGTCAAGTTGAAGTTACAAACATCACAACGTCAGCTTATGTTAATAAGACTTGGTCAAAAGCAACTGCTGGTGCAGCAGGCAATTTCCTAGCTGTCTCTCGAACCTCGCACACTTTGTTTGATGCGTCTTCTTCGACATCCGCAATGCAAAGCGGAACATCAAATCGAGATATTTCTGATTATTTTGAAAATGATGAAATTCATGGAGATTATGATCTTGATCATAGTAACATCGTTTTAGTTAGTGCAACAGGAGGCAAATATAAAGTTATGAACGCTTCCCAATCGCACTATTTCAATGGTATTTCTTCATCTACTGGAAAACTTTCCTTCTCTGCTTCAAGCAACAAAAATCATAGTTTTGTCATTGTTGATGGAGAACTTCAACTCTATTTTGAATCATCGAGCATCAAATATACGTTCTGTTTAGCAAGATCCATTGATGGTGAATCAACATTCTTTAGTTTTGTTGATATGTCAGCCAGTCCTGATCGAGTTGTTGAACACGTCGATTTCTATATTGCGCAATAGTAGATACTTTGTATCTAAAATAAAAAATGGATTTCGTTATAAATACGAAGTCCTTTTTGTTATAATATTCATTGTAGAAGTGAAACACGTACGATTTCATTTCTATTCGTAATAGAAAGGAGATTATCAATTACCTATGAAAAAAACTAATTTAGTTTTGTTCCCAGTTTTAGCTGCTCTTCTTCTTGCCGGTTGTACCGGAACTAGAAGGTCCAAAAAGAAAAAAAGCTCATCTGAAATCCCAGTTTCTAGTTCAGTAGCCCCAACCCCAACAAGTGGTGTTACACCAACTTCTGGTGTTACTCCAACCAGTCAAACTCCAACTCCAACCAGTCAAACACCAACTCCAGTTGGCGATTCAACATTTGATTTGACTCCAGGTAGTCACACTACAACACTTGACTTTGTCACTAATAGTGCTGCCTATAAGAGTGCATTCCCATATGTTGATAAAGATACTGGTCTTTATACCGGTGATTTAGCTGGCTTAGGAATCAATGGTGTCGGATGCTGGGTCGGTTCTTACAGTGGACAAGGCTACCTCATGATGAAGAACAAAGATGACTTTGCTACAACTCATGGCGTCGCATTCATTGCTAATACTGTTTCCCTAGGAAACATTACATCCATTAGTTTCACTCCAGGTTCTAGTGCATCAGCTAAAGCAACCTACAATGTTGCTATTCTCTCTTCCGCAGTTACTGCTGAAGGTGGATCAACCGCTGGTACAACATTTAATGGAACAGGTGGAACAGTAACTGGTTCAGGTGCATACTTCTGTATTACCCAAACCAATAGTAGCTATAATGGACAAATTGGAACATTAACAATCAGTTACACAATTAGTTAATTTCTATTACAAATCTTAAGAGAGGAATTTATTCCTCTCTTTTTTATTTAATGGAAATAATATACAATATTATTGAAAGAAGGTTTTTTATATGAACAAAAAACTCTTAATTCTTCCAGTCATTTCGGCTCTTTTGTTAGCGGGATGTACAATGGGAAGAACAACCAAGAAAAAGAAAAAATCATCCAGTGTTGATGTAACTTCGCAAAGTGTTGCTCCATCTCCAACAAGTGGAACACCTGCACCAACACCAACAAGTGCAACTCCTGCACCAACACCGACAAGTGCGACACCTGCTCCAACTCCAACAAGTGGAACACCAGCCCCAACTCCAACAAGTGGAACACCTACTCCAACACCAAGCGGAGATTGGACCGAAGCTCAAAAGACCGCTATGTTAGAAAACATCGGATTTGTCCCAGAATACATGGCTGGTTTAGATGCAGCTGAGTATGATTCAGAATATTATGAATACTGGGTTGTTGTTGAAAACGATATCCATGCTTCTTATGAAGCAATCCTCCTTGCTAAAGGATGGACCGCTTCAGAAGAAAATCCATCATCTGGAACATTCGAAGACGGTACAGCATACACTGGTTATGAATACCTCAAAGATTCTGGAACAGTTGATTCTGAGAGTGGAAAAGAAGTGTTCTTTGTTTCTCAGATGTTAGTTTATGATGATGAAGGCACCGTTACCCAATTTGAATGGTATGCTGCCACCGACGAAGAAGGCGGCGGTGAAGGCGGCGGAGGCGATGAGCCAGCCGGAACTTGGTCTCAAGTAACAACAACTCCTGCAGCCGGAACTGACTACCTTATTGGTCTAAATAATGGAACATCAGACGTGTTCCTTGATGGTTCAATGCAAAGTACCTATTATCCAGGTTGCCAAGCAACAACTGATACAGCTATTCGTTTTACAGTTGCTTTATCAGGTGAAGGTTTTACCATTCAAGCTACATCTGGTGATGTGAACGGAAAATACCTTGGTATTACTGTTAGCGGAACACATGTCAACGCTGTTTATGGCGATACTGCCTATGTTTGGAAATGGGTCGATACCGACACTTATCAAGGTTCAACTGTCGAAGCTCACACATTTGGCGCCTATGAAGATGGCGGTTATGGCTCACAATGGTACATTCTTGCTCAACAAAGCGGAAAGACTACCGTTTCTCCAACCTATAATAAGTGGTGGTCTTCGAACTTTATAGCTCGTCTATATCAACAAGCTGAATAATTGATACTAATGAGAAGAGTGTAGCTTTGCTACCCTCTTTTCTTATACTTTATTTAAATCTAACGATTTAGTATAATATTGACGTAAGGAAGATTTTAATATGAAAAAAAGTCTAATTTTAATGCCATTAATTGCTGCTCTTTTAGTTACAGGCTGTACTGGTGCTAAAAAGAGTAGAAAGAAAAAATCCAGTGGAGAGACTCCAACCTCTGGACAAACAACAAGTGATGGTGGAGATCCAGTAGTTGTGACCTGGCCATCCGTTGCTGATGGAGATGGTAGCGAAGCTAATCCATATAGCCCATCTCAAGCTCGTGATGAAGCTAAGAAACTTGAACAAAGTACCACTCAAAGCACAGTTTTAGGCGCTGAAGTCTATGTTCGTGGTTATGTCTGCGTTATCGAAGATATCGCTCTTGATCGTCCAAGAAAGAATAAACCATCCATCATTGATAACGACGTGAAGTTCTATCTTGCTGATGACAAAGTCTACTGTGATAACGACCAAGTTCAAACCCAAGATGCCGTCTTAAAAGACCAAGCCTTCGGTGTTTACTTCGCCACATGGCAATCCCCAACAGGAAAATGGACCGATTATCAACAAGTGATGAACATCTATGGTCGTTTAGTTACTGTTAAGGGTAAATTAATGAACTGGATGTATTGTCCACAAATCTCTGCTGATAGCAATTCTCACCCATACGTTGTTAGTGTTGGTGATAAATATGCTGGAGCAGATCCAAGTTACGAAGCTCTTTGCTCTGAAGCTCGTTCCCACGACGCTGATGCTCAATAATTGTTAACTAATTTGAAAGAACCCTTGACTATTAGGGTTCTTTTCTTTTTAAAGAACGTTGGTATAATATTTAGCAAGATGGCTAGTGTAGTAAATATTGCAAACGAGAATAAACTTCACACCTTTGACGAAGTCAAGGATGTTTTTTACGTCTACATTAAAGATGAAAAATCTCGCGAGTTAGTTGAAAAAGCTTACCACTACGCCGAGAAGAAACACGCTAAACAAGTTCGTAAATCTGGCGAGCCTTACATTCATCACCTAATCGAAGTTTGTTACATTTTAGCTGAGCTTCAAGCTGGCCCAGCCACCCTTTGTGCTGGTCTACTTCACGATGTTGTCGAAGACACAAATACAAGTGTGGAAGACATCAAAAAAGAATTTGGTGACGATATTTCTTATCTTGTTGATTGCTTAACCAAGATTCAAAGATTAAAACTTTCACATCGAACAGAAGAAGAATTTGTCGCGGAAGACCATCGAAAGATTTTCCTTGGAATGGCTCGTGATGTTCGTGTCATCTTAATTAAACTTGCTGACCGACTTCATAACATGCGTACTTTAAGTGCTCTTTCTCCTGAACGACAAGTCGTTTTGGCCCGCGAAACACTAGAGGTGTTTGCCCCAATCGCTCACCGATTAGGTATGAACCAAATCAAATCTGAACTTGAAGATTTATCTTTAAAATATCTTGAACCAGAAAAGTACGAAGAGATTTCTCGACTAGTTAACTCCAAAATTAAAAACGCGATGAAGTCTTTGGAAACATTCTCCAAGAAAGTCGCTGATGACCTCTTCGAAAAAGGTATTCCTTTCCAAATGGAAAGACGTGTGAAATCAATCTATTCGATTTATCGAAAGATTTATCAAAAACACCATTCATTCGAAGAAATTTTTGATATTTTAGCAATGCGTATTATTACCGAATCCGAACTTAATTGTTATGAGATCTTAGGTATTATTCACGCTACATATAAACCAATTCCAGGTCGGTTTAAAGACTATATCGCCATGCCAAAACCAAACATGTATCAGTCTTTACATACTTGTATTCTTTCTGGCGATGGAAACATCTTTGAAGTCCAAATTAGAACAAAAGAGATGGATGAAGTTGCCGAAAGTGGTGTTGCTGCCCACTGGCGATATAAAGAAGGAACCAACTACAACGCTTCTCGAGAACAAAAAGAAATTGAGGAACGTTTACACTGGTTAAGAGACTTTGTCACCATCAGTGAAGAAGACTTAAACGCCAAAGAATATATATCGACTCTTTCTAACGACATCTTTAACGCGAATGTCTACGTTTTTACCCCTCAGGGTAAAGTGATTGACCTACCTCAAGGTGCAACACCAATTGATTTTGCTTATAAGATTCATACAAAAGTTGCTGAAAAAGCCGTTGGAGCGAAAGTAAATAACTCCATGGTACCTTTAAATACAACCTTAAAAACTGGTGACGTGGTCGAGATTAAAACCTCCAATAACGCGACTGGACCAAACGAAGGTTGGTTAAACATTGCCACAAGTAACTTTGCTAAGGCTCATATTCGTAAATTCTTAGCGAAAAAGAACGCTGAGTTTATGAAAGATGACAAGATTAACAAAGGCAAAGAGGCGATGGTGGATGCTTTTAAAACAATTGGTATCGGAGAATCCGATATGGAACGTCTTGTCAATCAAGACAAGGTCTTTAAACAATTCAACACAAAAGATTTAAATGAACTTTATTTAGCAGTCTCCAATAAGAACCCAATTCCAGCCGCGATCATTGACTTTTTAAATGTCCGACCAAAAGAAGAAATTAAGGTCGACAAAGTTCGTAAAAACGACAATGATCACTGTCCAGTTTATGTGCCAAATGCTGGCAAAATTGCCATCACTTTAGGTAGCTGTTGTACTCCAATTCCAGGAGATGAAATTGTCGGTTATATTACCAAAGGAAAAGGCATAACTGTTCACGTGAAAAACTGTCCAAACGTGATTAATGAAAAGAAGAGATTAATCGATGTTTTTTGGAAAGAAGACCTCCAAGATGGAACCTATCCTGTTGACCTTAAAATCGAGTGTTATGACCGTCCAAATTTAGTCACCGATGTGATGCAAATTTTCTCGTCTTCAAAGGTGTCTGTGACTTCGCTAAATTGTCAGCTCCATTCATCAACCATGACAACATCGATTGCCTGCACGATTTATGTCCGAAATGCGAACCAACTTCGAGATGTAATGAACGTTTTATTAAACGTTAAAAATGTCTATGAAGTGACTCGAGTTTTCCACTAATTTCAATCATATTTTTTGACTCCATTGATAATCACTTGTCTTTATAGAGTTTATTCTCTATAATATGAGCGATTAATAAAGGAGTTTTTATTATGGAAAATCCAGTCAAAGGAACACACGATATTATTGGCTCAGAAGCCCTACTTTATACTGAAATTGAGGAACGCTGTAAATCAATTGCAGCAATTTTTGGTTACGAAGAAATTCGTACCCCAATCTTAGAACATACTCCTTTATTCCTTCGTTCAGTTGGTGAAAGTAGCGATATTGTCCATAAAGAAATGTATACCTTTGATGATAAAGGCGGTCGTAGTGTGACTCTTCGTCCAGAGATGACTGCTGGAGTAATGCGTAGCATTGTTTCCAATAAACTCTATGTGGAAGCTGATTTACCAATGAAGTATTTCTATCTTGGTCCATGCTTCCGCTATGAAAGACCACAAGCTGGTCGATATCGTCAATTCCATCAATTTGGAGTCGAATGTGTTGGCGCACCAAGTGCATATTTAGATGCTGATGTGATTAACCTTGGTTATCATTGTTTTAACTCAATTCGCGTTCCTGTGAAAGTTAAAATTAACTCTCTAGGAGACGAAGAAAGTCGAAACAACTATCGTGCTGCTTTAAAAGAGTACTTTGCTAAATACATTGATCAGATGTGCGATGACTGCAAACGTCGTTATGAGATTAATCCTCTCCGCATTCTTGATTGCAAAGTTCCAGAAGACATCGAAATTGTTAAAGGCGCTCCAAAACTTCGTGATTATCTAACGGATAGTGCTAAAGAATACTTGAATTTAGTGATCTCAATTTTGGAATCTTTTAATATCGAAGCGGAAATTGACGACAATCTTGTTCGTGGTCTTGATTATTACACTGGTATCGTTTTTGAATACCACGCCAAACCAATTGAAGGCTTAGCTGAAGTTGGTGCTTTAGGTGGTGGCGGACACTACGCACATCTTTTAAAAGATGTCGGTGGTCCAGATTATGAAGGTGTTGGCATGTCTTTAGGCTTAGAAAGACTCTTCCACGTCTTTAATCATTTCAATCACGATTTACCAGATACATTTGGTTTAGATTTCTACATTATGCCAATGGATGCCAAATTCGTTGGTGATTGTGCTGTCTTAATGAACCAACTTCGTTATGCCGGAATGATGACTGACATGTCTTTTGAAGCTAAGTCTTTTAAATCACAATTTAAAGCGGCTACTAAAAAGAAAGCCAAGTTTGCCATTATTGTTGGTGAAGACGAATGGAAAAACGGTGAATTTACAGTGAAGAATCTGACAAGCCAAATTCAAACTAAAGTTCGTGGAGAAGAAATCGTTAATTCTTTAAGAACGATGCTTCAAGAATACTACGAACAAATCGAATTAAAATATTTTGAGGAGCACGGCAATGAATAGAAGTTGTTATAATACAGATCTTTCTTTGAAAGATGTGGGTCGTGAAGTCAGCCTAGTTGGCTGGGTTAGTAAAAAAAGAAATCTTGGTGCACTCCAATTTATCGATCTTAGAGATCGTAGTGGAATCATCCAAGTCACCGTACGAGAAGGCGTTAGTGTGCCTGATGTACGTAATGAATACGTTATTCGCGTTGAAGGAGTAGTCCACAAAAAGGATGTCCCAAATAAAGCATTAAAAACTGGCGAAATTGAAATTTTGGCCAAGAATATTGAAGTTTTTAGCAAAGCTAATCCAACTCCAATGATTATTGCTGATAATACTGACGCCCTTGAGGACGTTCGTTTAAAATATCGTTATTTGGATCTCCGCCGTCCAGTTATGAGACATAATCTCGAAAAGAGAGCCCAGATTGTGAAGGCGGCCCATCAATATTTTGATGAGAATGGTTTTATTGAAGTTGAAACACCATGCTTAACTCTTTCAACACCTGAAGGCGCAAGAGACTATATTGTTCCATCACGCGTTAGTCATGGCTGCTTCTATGCTCTTCCACAATCACCTCAATTGTTTAAACAATTGTTAATGATTGGTGGTTTTGAACGCTATTATCAAATAGCGAGATGTTTCCGTGATGAAGATTTAAGACAAGATCGTCAACCAGAATTTACTCAAATTGACTTAGAAATGTCCTTCCTTGACCAAGATGAAATTCTTACTTTAATGGAAGGTTTCTTAAAGAAAGTTTTCAAAGAGACAGTCAACTATGATTTAGCTCTCCCATTACGTCGTCTTCCATATAAGGAAGCAGTCGATGTCTATGGTAGTGATAAACCAGACACTCGTTTTGAGCTTCACTTAAAAGAAGTGACTGATGTCTTGAAGAAAACTGAATTTAACGGCTATAAATCTGCCGAATCAATTAAAGCCTTAGTGATTCCAGGAGTGGCTCCACAAACTTCACGCAAAGTGATTGATGGATTAACTCTTGAAGCAAAGAAATTCGGCTTTGGTGGTATCGGTGTTTACAAAGTAAACAATGGTGCTCTTGAATCTTCACTGGCGAAGTTCATGAACGAAGCACAAATGAAAGAACTGATGGAAGTAACAGGCGCTAAAGAAGGCGACCTGATCTTAGTTCTTGCGGGTGCTCATGATCCAGTGTGTTTTGCACTTGGCGCACTCCGCACAAAATATGCTCACGAGCTCGGATATGTCAAACCAAACACCTATGATTTACTCTGGGTGGTGGATTTCCCATTATTCGAAAAAGATATGCACGATGGTTCTTATAAACCATTACACCATCCATTTACTCGTCCAACACCGGAAACTGCTAAATATTTAGACAGTGATCCAAGCAAAGTTTTATCTGCCGCTTATGACATTGTCATAAATGGTTATGAAGCTGGTGGTGGTTCACTTCGTATTTATGACCAAGACATGCAAAAGAAAATCTTCAACATTCTTGGATTCACAAATGAGGATATCACTCGTAAATTTGGATACTTCGTCAAGGCGTTTGAATATGGAACACCTCCTCATGGTGGAATCGCCTTTGGACTTGAACGTTTATCGATGATTATTTGTGGAACTGACAACATTCGTGATGTCATTGCGTTCCCAAAGAACCTTAAAGCAACATGTCCAATGAGTAATGCACCAGAGCCAGTTGATGAAGCTCAATTAAAAGATGTCGGCATTAAAATTGCTGAAGAATAATTATTTATAATTAAGGAGAAAATTTATGAATCAAAAAGAACTCTCAGTCGCCGCAATTCGATCCATGTGTATCGATGTTGTGAACAAAGCCAAATCTGGACACCCAGGAATGGCCCTTGGTAGTGCCCCAATTCTTTACACACTTTGGACACGTCATCTTGTTAGCGATCCAAAAGATCCAACATGGTTTAACCGTGACCGCTTTGTCTTAAGTGCTGGACACGCTAGCTCACTTCTATACACAATGCTTCACGTGTCTGGATACAATGTATCCATGGATGACTTAAAAAGTTTCCGTCAACTCGGAAGCTTAACTCCAGGACACCCAGAATTTAAACACACATGTGGTGTAGATGCGACAAGTGGTCCTTTAGGACAAGGTATTGCACAAGCCGTTGGTATGGCTATGGCTGAAAGAGCTGTTGCTCACCAATATCCACAAGGAAAAGATCTTTGTGATCATTATACATACGTTTTATGCGGTGATGGATGTCTTCAAGAAGGTCTTTCCCAAGAAGCCATCTCTCTTGCTGGACACCAAAAATTAAATAAACTCATTCTCATTTACGATAGTAACGCCGTCACTCTTGATGGTGGTCTTGATTTATCATTCTCTGAAAACGTGAAAAACCGTTTCAAAGCTTCCGAATGGAATGTTTTAGAAGTGATGGATGGAAATGATGTTGAAGCGATTGATGAAGCAATTAGCAAAGCTAAAACATCAAAATCTAAACCAACTTTAATCATTGTTCATACCGTAATCGGTTATGGAAGTGAAAAGCAAGGTACATGCAAAGTTCATGGTAATCCACTTGGCGAAGAAGATGGTGCGAAGGCTAAGGCCTTCTATGGATTTAATTATCCAGCGTTCACCATTCCTCAAGAAGTCTATGATGAATTTAAGAATTCATTTGCTAAACGTGGTATAGAAGCTCATAAAGCTTATGACGCTAAAGTCAAGGAATGGAAAGCTGCTCATCCAGGTGCTGCCAAGAAATTTGAACGCGCTTTAAGCGGTGATGTTTCTAGCTACTTCAAAAAAGCCCCAAAATTTAGCGAAAATGCTGATTCCACACGTGTCAGTTCCGGAAAAGCTCTTAATGAGCTCTACAATAAGATTCCATTCTTAATGGGTGGATCTGCTGATGTTGCTGGTTCAGTGATGACTCATATTAAAGATGGTATTGATTTCACGCCAAAAACTCCAAAGGGACGTAATGTCAACTGGGGTATTCGTGAATTCGAAATGGCCAGTGCTCAAAACGGTATGCTCCTCCATGGAGGTCTAAAGACCTATGTTGGATGCTTCCTTGTTTTCTCTGACTACATGAAATCCGCCATTCGTATGGCTGCTCTTTCTAAATTACCAGCCATTTACCTTTTCTCACACGATACCATCGCTGTTGGTGAAGATGGTCCAACCCATCAACCAATTGAACACTTAGCTATGCTAAGAAGCATTCCAAATATGAACGTTATTCGTCCATGTGATGTGAACGAAACATACGCGGCATGGGAAATTGCTCTTCGTTCAGAAGAAACTCCAACAGCTTTAATTCTTTCTCGTCAAGGATTACCACTTTTAGGCAGCAAATATAGCGAAGTCTTTAAAGGTGCTTATGTCATTGATAAGGAAGAAAAACATCTTGATGCAACTATTGTTGCAACAGGTAGTGAAGTTGCACTAGCTTGTGAAGCTAAAAAACTTCTTAAACAAGAAGGAATTGATGTTCGTGTTGTCTCGATGCCTTCCTGGTTTGATTTTGAAAAACAACCAAAAGAATACCAAAAATCAGTTTTTGGTGTTGCTAAAGACAAAGTCTTTGCAGTGGAAATGCTTTCCAGCTTTGGTTGGTATAAATACGCTGATCACGTGATGAGTGTTGACTCATTTGGCACCAGCGCCCCAGCGAAAGAAGCAATCAAAGCTTATGGCTTTACTGCTGAAAATGTCGCTTCATTTGTCAAAAAAGGATTAGCCGAATAAATGCCTGAGATCTCTCGCAACAAAGAAAACGAATTAATTATGGTCTGCATCTATGATGCATTGACCCGT
>JAFSMX010000013.1 GCA_017447725.1 Bacilli bacterium | reverse complement strand
TTTCGTATCCTTCTTGATTAGAGAACGGATTTTTAATAAATGTTTGTTCAGTCTTTTCTTTTAAGTTGAGATAACCTAAGCCAACACCTAGACCAGAAATCCAGAGCTCACCTAGAGCACCATTAGGAACTTGTTTTCCAAATTTATCGACAACGTATAACTTGTAGTTATCTAGTGGTCGACCAATTGGAATACGATGAAACATTTTATCCACTAAATAAGTGGTGGAGAAAATCGTACATTCGGTTGGTCCATAACCGTTATAAAGTTCATAACCTTTTGGTGGATCAAGTGGTGTCAGTTTTTCTCCGCCAACAGAAAGGTATTTTAATGTGGATTCATAACCTTCGGCTGCAAACAGTCGACCAACTTGGGTAGTCATAAATGAATGCGTAACTTTGTTATCAGTAAAATACTTAGCAAGTTGATCAAGATTCATTCTTAGTTCATCTGGAACAACGCAGACAGCTGCGCCACTAGTTAATGCTGGATACATATCCATCATACAAGCGTCAAAACCAAATCCAGCGTATGCGGAAACAACGCTATCTGGCGTTAAATTATAGAATCTTCGATACCATGAAACAAAGTTTACTAAGTTAAGATGTCTTAGCATCACCCCTTTTGGAGTGCCAGTGGTACCAGATGTATAAAGAAGAATGAATAAACTATCCTTGTCTGGTCCAACAAGTGGGACTTTCTTTTCCTTTAACGACTTAATTTCGTTAACATCTAAGACTGGTAATTTACATCCTGGGATTTTACTAAGTAACTCTTTTTCGGCGATGAGGTATTTAGCGTTAGCATCCTGAATCATGAATAAGAGTCGATCTTCTGGATAAGAACAATCTAGAGGTTGATATGCTGCACCAGTCTTTAATACGCCTAGCGCGGTAATTGGCATAAACGCGCTACGGGAAATAAGAATCGAGACCACATCACCTTTCTTAATTCCTTTCGAGGAAAGATAGTAGGCGATCTGGTTACTTAATTCATCAACTTCAGCGTAACTATATTTTTCATCATTAAAGATGACAGCGGTGTTATTTGGATATTTCTTCGCCGCTTTATTAAATTCAGTAACGATATCATCTTGAACAATTTCGACTTCCGTCGCGTTATATTCATCGATCTTCTTTAGATCCTCTTTATCAAGTAAAGAGAGTGATGCTAAGTCTTCGTTTTTAACCAATGAGACAAAGACTTTCACCACGCTAGAGATGAACGATTTTAATGACCATTCTTGGTATTTATCGCCGTTATATTCAATGTGGATACTAAATCCTTCATCCACATCATTAACGGCGATTAATAATGCTGCTTTCGCTTCATTATTTGGAAGTAGAATAGCGTTCTTAATTTCTTCATCACCTAGTTTAAGGTTTTGAGAAATCTTTCCTTCATAGACAAAGAGAATATCTGAACGCACACCAAAGTCATGGGCGATCTCCATAAAGCTAAAGAGATCATGCGCCATACATTGTTGAATTTGTTGTCCAACTGTGCGGACATAATCTATGGCTGTTTTAGATTTATATGGTTCAACCACAACTGGGAAGGTATGAACAAACATTCCAACATCATGAAGGACTCGACTATCACTTCGACCGTTATAAACGGTAGCGAACAATGCATCATCTCGATTGAGGTATTTTGCTAAAGCAAAACCAATCGAGGAGATCCATAAACTATTAATTGTTGTTTTGGTCTTAGAAATATATTGATCAACATCTCTTCGATTTAACTTAAATGTTAATTCAAATTCTTGTTTACCAATTCCAGTTTCGGAGTGGTCGTTGACTAGACATGAATCAGTGTCACGTCCATCAAGTAAATCAGTGTAGTATTTCTTTGCTTCGGTGTAAGTTTCACTTTCACGAAGTTTAGCTTCATCTAAGGCTAGTTCATATTCGGTGTAAGTTTCTTTTTGAAGTTTCTCACCTTGATAGGCTTTATTTAAATCACTATAGAAAGCATCAAGAGATTCTCCATCAAAAACAATGTGGTGGGCGTCGAAGAAGAACTTGTTTCCTGTCTTACTTTCTAAGATGTAGGCGCGATAAAGAGGTTCTTTGAGTAAATCAAATGGTTGAACTAGTTCTTCGACGCCTCCTTTAAGGCTTTCTAAAGCTAGATGAGTGATTTTAACGTCTTCTTCATCGTTACGTCTCACCATAAAGTTATTATCTTTATCGATAATCTTAGCTTTTAAGTATGGGTGAGCATCAATGGATGCTTTGAGAGCTAATTCAAATTTCTTTAAATCAGTTTTTTCTGGTAAATCAATCACGAATGGAAGGTTATAAATCGTGGTGTCTGGATGCGCTAGAACCTCACTTAAAATACCTTTTTGATTCATCGTGAGAGGATAGAATTCTTGAAGTTTATAAGTTGCTTCTTCTCCTTTAGAACCGAGGAATGCGGCGATTTTTTGAATCGTTGGATATTTGACTAAATCATTGACGCGGATAGTTTTCTTCATTGATGTAGATAAAAGGGAAGCAAACTGCATCGCACTAAGAGAGGTTAAACCAATATCACCAAAGTCATCGGTGATACCGAAATCTTCGTAACCTAAGATTTTTACTAAAATTTCGTAGATCTTTTGTTCATCTTCGTTAGTTGGTTTAACTAAATCAGTTGATTTGTTTTCAACATCAGGAAGAGCTTTACGGTCAATCTTTCCACCTGGAGTAAGTGGCATTTTATCTAACTGAATGTAGATGTTTGGCACCATGTATTCGGTTAGACTACTTGCCATATGCGCTTTTAAGTCGTTCTCTTCAATCTTCTTATCAGCAACAAAATAGAGAACTAGTAACTTGTTTTTAACAAGAGCGATGGATTGTTGGACACCTTGATAATTAGAGGCAACATTTTCAATTTCGCCGAGCTCAATTCTAAAGCCGCGGAGTTTGACTTGAAAGTCAATACGACCGCAATAATCGATTGTGCCTTCTTGGTTATACTTGGCAAGGTCACCAGTCTTATACATCTTGTTTCCTTTAAGGAACTTACAAGGAATAAATCTTTCTATGTTAAGTTCTTCACGGTGGAAATAGCCATCACTAAGTTGAGCACCAGCAAGACAGATTTCACCAACCATACCTAAAGGTAAGAGATTTCCGTTATAATCGCAGATAAAGGAATAAGTATTTTTAACTGCTTTACCAATTGGAACATCTTTATCACTACTTTGATCAACTAGTTGATATGATGAAGAAACAGTAAATTCTGTTGGTCCATAGGCGTTATAAACTTTGACTTTAGTTTTCGCGACCTGGAGGAACTTTTCTCCACCAACAATGAGGTATTTTAGTGGGACATCTGGATGAAGGTTAATCATCGACATACCAATCTGGGTGGACATACAAGCGCTTGTGACTTTGTGATCAATGATGTATTGGTAGGCTAAATCAAGGTCTTTACGTACTTCTTCATTAAGAATATGGACACAAGCACCAACAACAAGTGGTGTGTATAAATCAATCACGGAAGCATCAAAGGAGAAACTTGGATGTTCAGCAACGACACTATTTTCATTAATATCGAAGTCGATCACGTTCCAAGCCAGGAAACTAACTAAAGCGTGTTGAGCAATCACAACACCTTTTGGTTTTCCAGTAGAACCGGAAGTATAAATCATGTAGGCAGGTGAATTTACTTCACAAAGGTTAATTGGTGAATCATCTTTTTCTTCAGCAATGATTTTTCTAATCGCATCTTCAGTTAAGGTGATTTTGGACATCGAATCTTCAATCATGTATTCGATACGATCTTCTGGATAAGCTGGATCAACTGGGACATAACCAGCACCAGCTTTTTGTGCACCAATAAAACCAGCAAAGAATTCTTTGACACGGTTCACTTTTAAAGTGATGAATTCACCTTTCTTAACTTTGTGAGAAATTAAGTAGTGAGCGACTTTGTTCGATGCTTGATCAAGTTCAGAGTAGGTGTATGAACTTGTTGAATCAAAAACAACTTTTTTATCTGGGTGTTTTTTGACTTGCTCCAAGAAAAGATCAATAAATGTCTTTGTTTTGTCATAGGACAAATCTCCGCCATAAGATACTTTGATAATTTCTTCTACTTCTTCTTTATTGACTAAGGAAATATCTTTTAAATCCTTTGTTGTTAGGAAAGCTTTGAGAATTCTTTCGTAGCGTTTAGCGAAGTTTTTAATCCATTCTTCACTATATAAATTAGATTGATATTGAATATTGAAAACAAGTTTATTGTTCTTATTAAAAAGTTGAGCAGCGAGTTTTTCTCCAGTTGCGTTAAATGGGAGATCAACTCTTTCAACGTGGAGTTTCTTTAATTCGTCGATTTCAAATAAATCACCTTGATAACCGAATAAAACCTCACTGGTATAACCAGAGTTAGAGACAAGTTCAGCAAACGAATAAACATCGTTAAGCATACTTCCAAGAAGTAGGTTTTGAACGTTATTAACATAGTCAACAACAGTTAAATTTGCATCGTTTTGACATAAAACAGGAAGAGTTTTAACAAACATGGAGACCGTGTTTTCATATTTGTCACCATGGCGTCCGCTATAAACCGAAGCAAATGCGGCCTTTCGATTCATCGTATAAAGAGATAAAAGTGTACCGAAAGCAGCAGTGGTAAATGATGCTACACTACACTTGTTTTTCTCACAGAATGATTCAATATCTTTGACACTCATGTCAAAAGACATTTCAAAATCAGCAAATTTGACTTCGTTATCTTTCTTGTCGCCTTGTGGTAAAGAGACTTCTTCAACATCGGCGAACTTTTCTAAATACCATTTCTTCGCGTCTTCATATTTCTTGCCACTTCTCTTTTTTGCTTCATCTAAAGAAGCTTCAAAAGCGTCATGTTTTTCTTCTGGAACATCTTTTCCCTCATAGAACTGAACTAATTCAGACATTAAGATGTTTAAAGAATATCCATCAAAAACGATGTGGTGAATATCGAAGAATAAATATAATGATTTTTCCGTTTTGAATAAGTTGACTCTAAATAATCTCTCTTTTGAAAGGTCAAATGGTTGAACAAGTTTTTCTTTGATCTTTGAAAAATCTTTTTCGGTAACGTTTTCTACTTCACAAACAGGTAATTTGGCGATGAGTTCACTATAACTCATTTGAGGTAAGCCATCTTTATTGACACTGATGGAAGTGAATAAACCACGATGGTTTTTAAAAGCTTTTGTAATAGCTTCACATAATTTGTTTTCATCTGTGTCTAAACCAAATCGGAGAAGAACAGGGTTATTGTAACTAGATCCTTCTATTTGATTTTGACACGCTAAATAAATCGCTAGTTGTGCTTGGTTTAATGGCACAGCATCATTGACTAAAGTAGTTTTCTTACTTTCATTCATAACGACACCTCTTTATAAATATTTATATTTATCGATAAATACATTTTACAAAATAAATTTCAATTTATGAATAACTATTTTGTTATATAATTTGAATTAAGTTATGAGTCAAAAGAAAAATAGCTTCGGAAGTGGCCTAGGCTTTATCTTAGCGACAGCCGGTGGCTCCGTTGGATTAGGTAATTTATGGTCTTTTCCATATAAGACTAGTCAAAACGGTGGAGCTGCCTTCGTTTTTGTCTACATTTTAAGCGTTATTGTCCTAGGTTTAGCTTTATCCATTGCTGAAATGTACATTGGTAAAAGAGCGAAAGCTAATAACGTGACTTCATTTAAAAAAATCCATCCGAACCTTGGTTGGGTAGGTTTAATTATGATTGTCGGCGCTCTATTAATCTCCTTTTATTACACTGTTATTGGTGGATTTACGATTAAATACACCGTCTATTCCTTCTCATCGACTCCGATTGATCTGAAAGGTTTCTCCGGAAACATTTGGGAAGTCATTTTATATTCCGGAATTTTCCTCGCTCTAGCGATTGTTGTTATCTCTTTTGGAGTGAAAAAAGGGATTGAAAAAGCCAGTAAAATCTTGATGCCAACTTTGATTATTATCTTAATCGGCATTGTCATCTATTGTCTCTGCTTAGGAAGCGGCGTTAAAGAAGGATTAAATTTCTATCTTAATCCAGACTTTAAAGCATTAGGAGCAAAAGGAATCCTTGGTGCGATGGCACAAGCATTCTTCTCCATGTCGGTCGGCTGTGGTGCTCTTTTAGCCTATGGTTCATACACCGGAAAAGAAATCAAAATTGGTAAATGTGCGGTCTGGGTGGCCATCTTTGATACGGGTGTTGCTTTACTTGCTGGATTAGCGATTTTCCCAGCAATTTACCACTATAAAGCAACAACAGGCATTGATTTAGATAACAATGGAATTGTCTTACTTTTCTCATCAATGCCAGTGATTTTTAATACATTAGGTACAGCGGGAATGATTGTTTCCTTCCTCTTCTTTGGAATGGTTGCTATCGCCGCGATTACTAGTTTGATTTCTCTAATTGAAGTTGCTGCCCAATATCTTATTCAAAGATTTAATATTAAAAGAAAGAAAGCATGTATTTTCATTGCTTTATTTATTTTTGTTGTTTCCATTCCGATAGGAATCTCTCTTGGATTTGCTTTAAACGAAAAGAGTGTTTTAACAATCGGATGTCTGAACCTACTAGAAATTCTTGATCAAATTGTCACCTCATGTGTGATTCCGATTGCAGCGTTATTTATTTCTTTATGTATTGGTTGGTTTATGTTTCCGACGAAGAACAAAAAGGAATTATTTGATTTCCGTTATTTAAGTAAAAAACTCCAAGAAGAAGGACTTTTGCTGGGGAAATTTAATTATGTTTTCGCATTTTTGATTAAATATCTTGCTCCACTTTTTATTCTTGGAATTGATGTTCTTGGATTAATTGATCGAGTGTTCCCAAACTCTAGTTTTGAACCTTGCGGATTAATTGTTGAGTTAATTGGCATTGGATTGATTGCTTTATTAATTGGAATTTATTTCCTTTTCTTAAAAAATAAGAATACCGGTGATAATACGGCTGAAGAGGCTGAATAAAAATAAAAGATACTTTTGTATCTTATTCATAATGCCCTTAAATATCGATACACGAACATTGTTTTAAGGTCAATTGTCGATACACGAACATAAAATCATAAAAAAAGAGGAATTTAACCCTTTAATTGATGTAAATACCATAATGGAGCTTATGCTTCGTTTTTCTTATATAGTAAATTTCTTGTTGAACAAGAATTAGTTAATATTAGTTAATTTATAAAGCTCAATTGTTGAGCGATTATTAAGATAATAAAGTATTTAAGTCGATTAGTCTTCTTTATATACTTTAAAGTTACTAACTTTCGAGTATATTAAATATAAGCCTTTTTTTAAAAAAATCCCAATATCTTAGGACTGATTTTTGTTAAGATGTCTCTAATTGTCGGTACCCTAATACATTTTAAGGCCCAATTGTCCGTACACGAATCAGCTAAACCGCGGCTATTATCGAAACATTTAGTGATTTCGGTTACTATGTATTTATGAAAAATTAGGAGTTGAACTCCAAAAATTACGGAATATAGATATATCACCTCATAGAGTTTACTATCGGTGTTTATTATTCAAGCGATATTGCTTTGGTCGAAAAAGTTTTTTGTGTAAAAAGAAGTGCCTATTTTTGTTCAAAAGAAAGGTAGGGAAAACGTATAAAAGAAAGTGGGGAAAACGCTTTAAGATATGAACACACACACTTTTTCATACCTATCTTGACAATCAATGATGGCGGGAGACAGCGGATTTAAACTTAGCATACATCTCTCAAATATATGACAAAAAACCTCACAAATGTCCGACAAAAAACCTCACAAATGTAAAATATAAATTGAGAATTCAATTAATTTCTATTAGAATATGCTTAGGAAATACACTCATGGAAACTAAAAAATACAAAAAAAGAATTATAGACGATCAACTTCAACTTAAGTTAGATTCGTTTGGTGCAACTTTAATAGTTGGGCCTAAGAGTTGTGGTAAAACTACAAGCGCTAAACAAAAGGCTAAAAGTATTATTGAATTTCAGGATGAAGACTTACGTGATGGATATCTTGCTACTGCTAATACAATGCCATCGAAATTGCTAATTGGTGAAAATCCAAGATTGTTTGATGAATGGCAAGATGCGCCGAAGATTTGGGGCGCTATTAGAAAAAGTGTCGATGATAGAAATGAGAATGGTCTTTACATTTTGACTGGCTCTTCATCTATCGATATTGAAACTCCTCACACAGGGACGGCTCGCATATCCACTTTGAGAATGTACCCTATGTCCTTATATGAAAGCGGTGAATCAACAGGAGAGGTGTCCTTAATTGACTTATTTAACGGAAAAAGCTTTGAATTTGTCGAATCCAAATTAACAATGGATGAATTGGTATTTGCTATTTGTAGAGGTGGATGGCCAAGAAGTTTGTTTAACAAAACACCAGAGTCCAAATTAGAAGTGGCAAAAGATATATTCGTTCAAACTTGTAATAAAGATATAAGTTCTATTGATGGTGTTAAACGTAACAAGAAATGGGCTGAAATAATACTAAAATCTTATGCGAGAAATATTTGCACCCTTGCAGAAACAAAAACAATATTTGCGGATGCCACAGCTACTACAGGGATGACAAAATCGACATTTTATGAATACATTAATGCTTTGAATAAATTATACATAATTGAAGATTTGCCCGCTTGGTGTCCTTCTATAAGGAGCAGGGAATTAATAAGAGCAAGTGCAAAAAGAAACATGGTTGATCCATCGATTGCCGTCGCAGCATTAGGCGTTAGCCCTGATTTCTTTAATACTGATTTCAAAACTCTTGGTTTCTTGTTCGAATCCTTGTGCATAAGAGATTTAAAAGTTTATTCTTCAAAGATGAGAGGGGAACTATCTTATTATCATGATAGGTATGGTTTGGAGGCTGATAGTGTTTTACATTTACAAGATGGTAGATATGCATTGATTGAATTTAAATTAGGGCAGCAAGAAATCGATGATGCCGCAGAACACCTTTGCAAAATAGAAGAGTTGATTAAAAAGCATAATGAAACAGAAGATCAAGTTCCTCTAAGGCTTCCCGATTTAAAAATAGTTATTACTGCTACACAATATGGCTATATACGTGAAGAAGATGGCGTATATGTAATTCCAATTGGATGCTTAAAAGATTAATTTCAAACTGTGTACGAGGGTTAAACCCTCGTGTCTTTCCAGTTTTCTATGAAGCATGAGTCAAGAATAAATAAGCCAAAATTTAGCGGCAAAATTATGTATATTCAAGAGAATGAAGCGCGCTTTTCTTCTTGTTATATACAAAGTATATAAGATAAAAAAACACATACAATTTGTACGTGTCTCGACAATCGATGATGGCGGAGGATTAGGGATTTGAACCCTAGCGCACCTTTCAGCACCTACGAGCTTTCCAAGCCCGCCCCTTCAGCCTCTTGGGTAATCCTCCAGCGTAGGAGTATTATACATTATTTTTTGAGTTATGTATAATATATTTACTTTATGTTAAAAAAGACAATCTCTTCTTTAGAAGCACACCAAAGAGTGGATAAGTATTTACGAAAATATTTGTCACAAGCGCCTTTGTCTTTTATTTATAAACTTTTCCGTAAGAAAGACGTGAAAATTAACGGACATTGGGTGAAAGAAAACTACATCTTAAATGAAGGTGAAGAACTTGTTGTTTATGTGAGCGATGAACAACTCGAAGAATTCAATCAACCAAGAAAAGTTGAGAAAGTATCTTTAAATCATCCAATCGTTTATGAAGATGAAAATATTCTCGTGATTAATAAACCTCGTGGATTACTTGTTCATGGAGATAAAGATGAACAACGTGTAACATTAGCGAACGAAGTTTTAAATTATCTTTATTTCAAAGGAGAATATGATCCAAAAGAGAACCAGGCATTTAGACCTGCTCCGGCACACCGATTAGATCGAAATACTAGTGGATTAGTTCTTTTTGCGAAGAATCTAGAAAGTCTCCAAATCTTAGAAGATTTATTCAAGGACAAAGAAGAGATAGATAAAATCTATCTAGCATTAGTTAAAGGCCATCTTGATGAAGTGATGATGATTGACGCTCCACTTCTCAAAGATGAGAAAACGGGTTTAGTGAAAATCTCTAAACAAGGTAAGTCTGCATTAACAAGAGTTGAACCTTATAAGTACTACGATGACCTCTCATTAGTGAAAGTCCAAATCTTTACTGGAAGAACACATCAAATTAGAGTCCATTTAGCTAGCAAAGGATTACCAGTTGTTGGCGATAGTAAATACGGCGATTTCCAATTAAACAAAGAATTTAAAGATCTCTATAAATTCGATAATCAATTTCTTCACGCATACCAAATAAGGTTTAAAAACATTAAAGGAAAATTATCTTATTTATCTAATAAAACATTAACTGCTCCATTACCAAAAAAAGAGGAAGAAATCCTGTCTAAATTATAAAGAAAAAATCACACGCAAATTCCCGTGTGATTTTTCATTTTAACCAAGAATTGCTGGTTATTTTAACAATTTTTTGAGTGTGTGATAAATGCCGTTATGGTCGTTATCTTTAAGGGAAACTGTGGTGGCTTTTTTGTCAATTCCACCCTTACAATTTTTCATTGCCACAGAGATACCAGCATACTCAAACATTTCAATATCATTTGTTGAGTCACCAAAGGCGATTGTTCTTTCTTTTGGGATACCATAATACTCTCCAATTGCTTTTAGAGCTGTTGCCTTAGATGTGGTTTTGTAGTGTAATTCAAAATAAGGAGAGCCTGTCCAGAATCGTGCAGCAATTTGTGGATACTTTTCTAGAATTTTCTCGATTTCTTTTGTTTCACGATATTCAAATGGAGTTTGAACAATACAAGTCATCGGATCTTTGTCTAATGTGTCTTTGAGTTCTCCGTAATGAAGAGTCATGTTTTTATACCAGAAGAACTTATCTAAATAAGAATCTGGTTTATCGATCCAAATTTCATCATCAGTTTCACACATGACGTTATAAACGTATGGTTTAATCGCTTCGATAACTTCAATAATGACTTTTCTTGGGAACTCAAAAGCAACGGCTTTGAAGTTCTTATCAACAGGTGAAAAATAGTATGCTCCGTTATAACAAATCATTGGAGTATCAATTTTCAATTGATTGTAGTACTTATATAAGGCTCGACTTGGACGACCAGAAGCAAGAATAATTTTATGTCCTTGTTTGGCTAACTTTTGTAGATATTTTTTTGTTCTAAAAGAAATGGACTTTCTCTCGTTTAAAAGAGTACCGTCCATATCAAATGCAATTAAGTAAGGTTTATCAGTTTTGACCATTATTTGTTATAAAGTCCAACAGCTTTTTGAACTCTCTTTAATGTTGCATTAGCAACAACTGAGGCACGTTTTGCCCCATCAGCTAAGACTTGATCGACTAAGCCTGATTTAATGATTTCTTCATAACGCGCTTTGTATGGCCCCATCTCTGCGCAAACAGCATCAGCAACCGCACGCTTAAAGTCGCCATAACCCTTGCCTTCGAATTCTTTTTCTATTTGTTCGAATGACTTACCAGTTAAAGCTGACATGATTGTCATTAAGTTAGAAATTCCAGGTTGTTTTTCAACATCATAGTGGACACGAGCTTCCATATCTGTTACCGCAGACATGATTTTCTTTCTCATCACTTCTAAGGAGTCATTTAAATAAATGTCTCCTTTTGGATCAGATTTAGACATCTTTTTAGTTGGATCAGAAAGAGACATAATACGGCTTCCAACTTTAACCATTTCACCTTTTGGCATAACTAGTGTTTCGCCATAACGATTGTTAAAGCGGTGGACTAAATCACGAGCCAGTTCAATGTGTTGAAGTTGGTCTTCACCAACAGGAATACGTTTAGCGTCATAAATAACAATGTCGGCAGCCATTAAAACAGGGTAAGCAAATAAACCTAAGCCAATAGCTTCGTCTTTCATTTTCGCTGACTTATCTTTGAACTGGGTCATACGAGAAAGTTCACCCATATAAAGATAGTTTTGAAGAATGATCGCTAACTCAGAATGAGCTGGAACATCGCTTTGGAGGAAGATGGTTGTTTTCTTTGGATCAAGACCAGCAGCTAAATAATAAGCAGCTAAATCTCTGGAGTTATTTCTTAAGAAATCAGGATCAATTGGTAGTGTTAAAGCGTGAAGGTCAGCGATAAAGAGATAAGCGTCTCCTTCTTCTTGAACCTTGGCAAAGTTTTTAATAGCACCAATATAATTGCCCAATGTTAATTGGCCGGTAGGTTTAATACCACTGAGAATACGATCCATAGTTTTCTCCTCCAAATAATGTGTAGATTATACTAACACTAATGTGTATTGTCAATTTTATAGAATTGACTTTTAAGCATTAAAATATACAATAAATAGCATGATTAAGGTCTATGTTTCTCCAACTTGTAGTTCTTGCCGAAAAGTGAAACAGTGGTTTAATGAACAACACATTCCTTTCGAAGAAAAGAACATTTTTAAGTCGGGAATCAATGACGCTGAATTAAAAGAAATTCTAGAGAAGAGTGAAAACGGAACCGAAGACATTATTGCGAAGAAAAGCAAAATCATGAAAGAACAAAATGTTGATTTAGACAACATGACTATTTCCCAAATGATTGCCTTCGTAAGAGAAAACCCATCCGTTTTACGCCGACCAATTGTTGTCGATGATCGTCATATTCAAGTTGGTTATGATGCCGACGAAATGACAACATTTATTCCTCGAGCTAAAAAATTCATCGAAATCAACTGTTCCGATGATGTTTGTGAAACTTTAAAGAAGTCAAATTAGTTATTTGACTAAGTTAATAACACGTTCTAGTTTAGTGGACGTGTTTTTTTGATATTTGATTCCGAACTTTTCAAGATATTCTTTGAGCAGCTTTTCGGCATTTTTCATTGAGGAAGATTCACATTCAATTTCGTACTCTTCCTGATTAAAATAAGTGAAGTGATCAATAGCGATTTCTCCATCTTCAATTTCAAGTATTAAACGTTGGTTATGAAGAGTGCCAAAAATTGAAAAATCACCAGCAATTTTTGGATAATTTACATGCAAATACTGATTTATTTCGCCACTTGGAAACTCGTTGTTAAAGAGGAAATTTTCGAATTCTTTTGGGCTTAATTTTTGGTTAATTTCCAGCCGTCCTTCTTCGCTTGGAACTTTCATTGTCAGTTCGAGTAAATCCTTCTCTTTTCGGATGCGTAATCCAAGAGATTCTTTACTTAATTCGAATGAAGGAGAATCAATATAAAAATTCGTTTGATATTGAAAACGAGGATGAGAAAAAGAAGCGATGATTTTCTCGTATTCTTCTTTTGTTAATTTTCCTTTAGCTTCAATTTCAATGTTCTTACTCATTTTTATCTTAAATATGATAACATTATTCACATGGAAAACTTAATAATTTACGGTGACGCATCAAAAAATTCATTTAATGAATGGCTTGGAAGCTATGGACTTTATATTGCCATTGGTTTAGCTGGAGCAGTTTTTCTAACTGTCTTAGGCTTATTCTTATACACATACTTTAAAGGTAAAAAACAAGGACCTATTATTAAAGCTCCAGAAAGAAAAGTCATCCAAAACGAAGAAGCTTTAAAAGCTCTTGGCGGAGCTGAAAATATTCTTGACCATTCTTTGAATGGTTCCAGAGTCATTCTTGTTTTAAACAATTATGATCTTGTTGATGATAAAGCTTTAAAAGAAATGGGAGTGTCTTCCATTGTTAAAATGACAAATAAAATCACCCTTGTTGTAAAGGGTGATGCTTCAAGCTTTTATAAAAGCTTATTCTAATTATTTGTTAAAGACGTGCGCTTTAATGTCTTCAACAGGAAGACCAATCACGTTATCAAAACTTCCTTCAATGTGGCTGACAAGATCAAATTCTTGGTCTTGAATTCCATAGGCACCAGCCTTATCCATTGGAGATCCGCTAGCGATATATTTATCAATTAATTCATCACTAAGTTTATTGAAGTAGACGTATGTACGGACAGTACGAGTCACTTCTTTTTCTTTAGAGATATAAGTGTAGCCAGAGATAACAACATGTTTTTCTCCGCTTAGTTCTTTAAGCATTCTTTTTGCATCTTCTTTGGATTTTGGTTTACCCATCAGTTCTCCATGAAGGATGACGACTGTGTCACAAGCTAAAACTTCGTCATTAGGATACTTAGAATAGACATCGTAAGCTTTTAGCTTACTTAATTCTCCTGGAAGGTCATGCGCAGCAATATGAAGAGAGGATTCATCAATATTTGCTGGAATAACAGTGAACTCTTTGACAATCTTTTTAATGAGCTGTCTTCTTCGTGGAGATTCGCTAGCAAGAATTAACATTATTTTAAATCCATAACCACTGGGATAATTAGTGGTTTCCTTTCACTCTTAAAATAGACGTAGTTAGCAACACAATGACGAATTTCATTTTTAATATCGGCAAAAGTTACTTTTTCAGAAAGCTTCTTAGTTAAGGAAGATGTCACAATTTCGGCAATATTTTGGTTCATTTCTGGACTATTTGACATAAATCCACGAGTAATAATTTGAGGATCACCAACCAGTTTAGACTTAGCGGAGTTAATCGCGACAACAACCGCGATTAAACCATCTTCTTGTAAGATTTCACGGTCTTTAATAACTGCTTCATTTAATCCGTTAATATCACGTCCATCAATATAGATTGGTTCAGCTGGGAAATGAGGACCTTTAGTAATCTTATGTTTACTGAGTAAAAGAGAATCGCCATTTTCCATAACAAAAGTGTTACCTTTTTCGACACCAACAGTTGTGGCTAAATCAGCGTGAATTTTTAACATACGGTAATCACCATGGATTGGCATAAAGTATTTCGGTCTAACTAGACGAATCATTAAACGAAGTTCTTGTTTGGATGGGTGTCCGGAAGAGTGAACAGCGTAAAGAACAGAGTTCTTAAGGACATTTGCTCCTTTACGAACAAGCATATTAACCACAGTATCAATAAAGACACCATTACCTGGAATTGCACTTGATGAGAAGACAACTGTATCACCTGGATAAAGTGTCACATCTTTATGTGTTCCATTGGCAATTCTAGAAAGAGCCGCCATATCTTCACCTTGTGAACCAGTACAAAGAATACAGATCTCGTTTTTCTTTAATTCAGATAGTTGTTCAGGAGTAATGAAAGATGAATCTTTCACTTTAATATAGCCATAGTCACGAGCGACTTGTACGGCGAATTCCATCGATCGTCCAAGAATGAGGATTTTTCGATTATGTTCAACAGCCACTTGGCAGATTTGTTGAATACGGGAAATATTCGAAGAGAAGGTGGAAACAATGACACGTCCATGAGCAGAATCGAAAATCTCATTAATAGAATGTAAAACATTCGATTCACTTGGAGTATAACCTTCAATTTCCGCATTAGTGGAGTCACTTAGTAAAAGATCAACACCTTCTGAACCAATACGGGAAAGTTTAGCGAGTTCAAATTGCTTTCCAACTGGTGATAAGTCAATTTTAAAGTCTCCAGTATGAACGATACGACCATGAGGAGTATCGACAACGACGCCATAGGCGTCTGGAATGGAGTGGGTGACATAGAAGAAGGAGACAGTAAATTCTCCAATGTTTAAAACAGTATTTTCATCGTATTCGACAATTTTGATTTCCTCGCGAATACGGTGGTCTTGTAGTTTATGCTTAATTAAGGCTGCTGCAAGCTTTGGAGCATAGATGACTGGTACATGTACACTTTGAACAAGGAATGGAATCGCTCCAATATGGTCTTCGTGTCCGTGAGTAATAATTAAAGCTTTAAGCTTTTGACGAGCAGATCTAATTTTTTGGTAATCAGGAATAACATAGGAAACACCTGGGTGGTTCTCATCTGGAAACATGATGCCAGCGTCGATGACAATCAAAGATTCATCGGATTCAATACAATACGTATTTTTACCGACTTCACAAAGACCACCTAAGGCATAAATAGAAATTGGACCTTTAGTTGTATCCATATAACCTCCTAACTATAAAATTGGGATAAAAAGCGATAGACGAATTATCTTCGTTGAATTAAGTTATTGATAATATTTTACTGTATTTCTATAAGAAAATACAAGTTTGATTAAATCAGTTCAGAATTTTCGATTCGTTCAAACGGATCTTTTTTAGAGATGTGATCATAAAAAAGCACACCATCTAAGTGGTCAAGTTCGTGTTGTAGAACAATGGCCTCGTATCCTCGAGCAGTAATGAAAACTTCTTTCTTTTGTTTAGCGTCAAACGCTTTAACAATGATTTTATATGGTCGATAGACGTATCCTGGATGAGAATCATCAACGGATAGACAACCTTCTCCTGCGCTAAGTGCGGCTTTTTTGACAGATTCAGAAACAATCTTTGGGTTGATTAAGCGGTGGTCAACTGTGACTTCCTTATCATCGACATAGTCTTTGTAATAAACGACAAGCATTCTAATGTTATGTCCAATTTGTGGTGCAGCCAAACCAACACCTTCACGAATGTTGTGTTTTTTGGCATATTCCTCATCTTGAGAAAGCACTAAATAATCATGCATTTCATCAATTAATCCAAGAATTGCTGGATCATTTGGATTTTCCACAGGAACGCATTTTTCTCTAAGAGATGGAATTTTGTCTTTAACAATTTTGAATACTTTCGACATGCGATTATTGTATCACTATTGATACAAAAATGGTATGATTATTAGCATGAACAACTCTCTTTATGAAGAAGTCTATAAATTACGTGATCAAATGAAGTCTGATCCACGTTTTCTTACGCTAAAAGAGATGGATGAAAAACTAAATAATGATGAAGAAGTGATGAAACTTGCTTATCAAAAAGAGATGGCAATTGTTGAATATGAGGATGCTTTAAACCACTATGGAAAAAATAGTGTAGAACTCAAAAAAGCCCAGCAAAATTTGGCTAAATGTAAATTAAATCTCGATAATCATCCTCTCGTAAAAGAGTATTATTTAGCTTTGCAAAAAGTCCGCGAAATGGATCGAAAAGTGAATGAAAAACTCTTCGATGATTTTAATATGAAAGAAGAAGAGAAATGATTCGTATCACTGGCGGAAAACATCGTTCAAGAAAACTAGTCACTCCGGAGACTACTTTAACCAAACCAACTATGGATAAAGTACGTGCTGGTGTGTTTAACGCACTTAATAATTATTTAGAAGGAAAAGAAGTTCTCGATTTATTCGCTGGATCGGGTTCTTATGGTTTTGAAGCCATTTCTCGTGGAGCAAACTTTGTGACTTTTGTTGATCAAACAAAGTTTTCTAAAGATGCTGTCACTAGTAACGCTAATATTTTAAAAGAAACAAACTATGAGTTCGTTTTTAGTGATGCTCTTTCATATTTATATGAAACAAACAAACAATTTGATCTTATTTTCATGGATCCACCATATAAACTTGACATCATAGAAAAAGTCATTGAAGTGATTGAAAAAAGACAACTATTAAAGAGTGGTGGAGCGATTATTGTTGAAAGTGAACACGAAATCTCTTTTAATGGAAATTACGTTGATATCCGCCATTACAGTTATGGCCTTGCCCACGTGTATATATTGAGGAATTAAATTAATATGAAAAGAATTGCTATTTATCCAGGTTCATTTGATCCAATTACTAACGGACATCTTGATATCTTAAAAAGAGCTTCGAAAGCCTTTGATGAGATTATTGTCTTAATCGCCGATAACTCCAACAAACATTGTCGTTTCTCAGTTAACGAACGATTAGAGATGATTAAAGGCGCAGTTAAGAAGATGGATAACGTCAAAGTTGATTCCACCAAAGGATTAACCGTGAAATACGCTAAGGAACATGGAGCAAAGTTTCTAATTCGTGGATTACGCGCTGTTAGTGACTTCGAATATGAATTCACCTTAAATGCCGCAAATGAATACATTGACCACGACATTGACACAGTCTACTTCATGTCGACTACCGGTCATAACTTCATCTCTTCTAGTTATATTGATTCTTTATATAGTAGTGGAGTTGACATTAGTTCGCTGGTTCCTGAATCAGTTGTGAAAATGTATAAAGAAAAAAAATAAGCCCGACGGCTTATTTTTTTATCTTAATTATAAATAATTAAACTCTTTCAAATTTTCCTTGATGTGTCCAAGCGTCATAGATAAATTCAGCTTTGTTCGCATCAGCATTTCCGCTGGTACCAACTTCTTCAACACCAACGAAGACATCGGTGACACCCTTAGTTGCATCTGGGCAGCTAGCGGAGAAGTCAACAAGCATAATTGTTGGGGTGAGGAAGTTATCAGGATCGGCTTCTTGAATCGCTTCAATATCGGAATCAGAGATTCCACCATTAATGTGATATGGACTATCCCAGATTGATCCGCCAACTGTTTCAAAGAAGTCAACGTGATCTTCAAGATAGGAAATAAAGGCTGTTTTCTCTGAGTCTGAACCATCACTCATAACTTCATCTGTAAAGATGGTAACTAAATGGAATGGTTCTTCATTATCTTTGGAGTAGATTGAACTAAAGTTCTCTTGGAAGTATTCAAATCCACCTTTGGCAGAGTTACATTTATCGCAGTCTTCAGCAACATACATTAAGAAGAATTTGTTGCCTAAGCCGAAGCTAGCATCGATTTTGTTTTCTTGAGCTTCAATAGATTCATAGATTTGGTTAGTAAGTTTAGAGGCTTGGCTGTCCGATCCATTAGCTAATGAAACTTGGAATTGACGGTAATAGGTTTCGGCAGAGGAGGATTTTGCTTGAGCATCTTTAATCGCATTATAAATAGGTTTGATGGAGAACATAATACCGAAAATTAATCCAACGATTAATAATGGTTGAACCCATGCTGTTTCGCGAATCCAACGCCAAATCTTGGCGAAGAATGCTCCAATTGCTCTTAATACGATCATATTTGATAACCCCCTAAACGCGGTGAGTGTATTTTAACACTATATAAATATAGTTGCAACATTCATTTTTGTCAAAGACACTTATGTCTTATTTTTATTAATTTTGCTATGCTTTTTTCCTAAGGTAGCATACAATAGTTGCGGTAAAGATTATGAAACAGAAACATAGCTTAAATGAACGTTACCATTCCTATTTATATAACCATTTATGGTTAAAATTTACTGTTGATTACGGAACAGCTTTTATTGCTTCTGTCCTTTCAGCAGCAATTTTTGCCTTCGGAATCGTTTGTTTTTTAAACCCAACATTAACTGAAGGACATACAACACTTGAACTTGTTTCTGGTGGTTCATCTGGTCTTGCGCAGGTTATCGCATCATTGTTACGTGTGCTTGGTGTGCAAATTGAACCAGGTAACACATTATTCTTCTCAATTGCCTATCTTGCTGTTAACGCTCCTTTAATTGTCTTGGCTTTTAAAGGAATTGGGGTCAGGTTTGCTTCATTTACTTTAATAAATGTTTTATTTGTCTTCTTGTTCTCAAATATTTTTAAAGGTCAATTCTTCCAAGAAATTGCCACACTAATAAATACAGAAGGTGGATTCCTTGCTCGTGCTTTATTTGCTGGTATGTGTACTGGCTTAAGTAGCGCAATCGCCTACAAGTTTGAAACAAGCGCAGGCGGATTCGACATTGTTAGTTATTATGTTTCTTTAAGAAAATCAACAACTGCTGGTAAATATAGCGTCATGATTAACGCTGTGATTATTACAATGTTCTATCTCATCTATGGATTTGGTGGTGGAGATTCAGCTGGATTTGCCGGTTATTCAACATGGGCTACAGCTTTTGCTTGTGTGTTCTTCTCTGTTGTTTACTTATTCACTGTTATGCTTGTCGTAGATGCGATTAACGTTCGAAATAAAAAAGTTCAAATCGAAGTCAATACAACCAATCAAGAATTACCACGTTTATTACTTGCTCGAATTCCACACGGTTTAACCGTTGTAAAAGCTAAAGGTGCGTATTCCGGACAAGATCGTTTATTACTTTATTTAGTTGTTTCTTCACTTGAAGTGAAGAGTGCTTTAAAACTCATTAAAGAAGTTGATCCAACTAGCTTTGTAACTTGTAAATCATTGATTCAAGTTTATGGTCGCTTCTTTAGTCAAAAAATTCGCTAATGAGCAAAAAAAGAATTATTTTTAATTGGGTTATTTTTGGATTAGCAATCGCAATCAATATTTTTATTTTGGTAAATGGGTTTTTAAATGGAGAAGTCTCCACTAAAGAATCCGATGGATTTTCCAAAGCTGCAGCAGATGTTATTAATTCAGTCGCACAAGACACTATCACCAAAGAGAACTTTCCTGCTTTTGCTGGTTTTAACCGAAAACTATTCGGACACTTCCTTCTATTTACAACTAGTGGACTTACATCAACATTTGCCATTCACAATTTGATCAAGCATCCAAAACTCAGAAAATCATATTTTGTTCTCGCTTTTGCCTTTGGTTTTGGAGTAGTGATGGCGACACTTTCTGAACTCGCCCAACTCACCACAAACGGACGCGCTTTTTCAGGTATCGATATTCTCATTGATTCGGGTGGATTTTTGCTTGGTGCATTAATTATATTTTTGTGTCTTTTCGTTTCTGAACGTAAAAAGAAAAATATTAAGGTTTTGCAGTAAAATTGCCAGCAATTCTTGGTTAAAATTAGAAAAATCGGGACAAAAAAAGATCCCGTTTTTTATTAATTTCTGGGATCGTGTTTTGGGCGGAGAAAGAGGGATTTGAACCCCCGCGAAGCTTGCACCTCCTACCGGTTTTCGAAACCAGCCCCTTCAGCCGCTTGGGTATTTCTCCAGCTGGCGACTATTATATCATATCTACTGATTGTTTGTATAAGAAACTGTTTGCCCTATAAACGGTGTCTAATCTATGATTAAATCGCATTATTTTTACAACATTTGTTGTATATAATTTAATCACGTGTATAATATTTCTATGTCGATTTTAGCTGAGTCAACACTGGATAAATACCTTCTTATAGGGGGTCTTTTATTTTTAATCGTCCTTTTACTCTTTATCGTTATCTCTTTTATTGTTTCGAAAAGAGGGGATGTCCTTTTTGCTGGAAAAATTCAAGATTCATCCAATTCCATTCGTGTTTTTAGACTCGACATTAAAAACGACAAAACTGATTACTACAACGCTTCTTCGATTAGACGTCGTCGTAGTTCTACATTAACTAATTTCTATAACATGTTCCCATCTAACGAACGTGAACGTTTGATTGACTGGGTTAGTTCTTTGCTTGATAAAGATGCGGATACTCCACAAACATTAGAAATTAGTGTTATTGTTCATCGTAATCGTAAAAAATATTTCACTTTGTTACAAGTAACAAAGATTGATTACGAAAATCAAATTATTCATCTCGAATCCCACTTATTAAGATTCATGAACGTTTCTCGTTCACGCCGTAATAATGAAGGATTTTATAAGTTCTCTACTCAGGCTGGTTTATCAGCAACATTAAAAGAAAAACCAAATCGAGGTTTCACCTGCTGTGTGAAGTTCTTTAGAACCAATTCCACTGAAAAGCTTTCAAGACTCGATTTCGTTACCATTAAAAACGCTCTTGTTCCATTTATTAGCAAAGACCGAATGATGATTGAATATAGTGATGATGAAATCTTTGTAACAGATTTTAAGGCATCGATTCGTGGACAAGTTGTTCAGGCCCTACATACAATCGAAGTTGAAACTAGACGTCGTATGTCTGTTCATTCTTCAGTTGATTTTATTTCATATTCGATTGCTATTATTGAAAATAAACTTCTCGATTCTGATTTAGAAAAGATTATTGTTGAAGGTGAAAAGTTAGCCAAGAATGCTCAAGAAGAAGGATTAACTTATCTCTTCTATGAAGAGAATGGAGATGCAATTTCTCCAGTTAATTCTCAAAACTATCGTACAGAAGTTGAACGTATTATCTTTGATAAACGTTTCCAATATTTATATCGTCCAATCTATGATGTCGGTCGCCAAAGAACGATTGGTTATAAGGCGATTATTAAACCATTAGATTCCTTCTTTGGTTCAATTGAAGAACTCAAGAGTTATGCTTATAAAACTAATGATGACCGTGAACTTTTCTCAACAATTGCCCGTAACTCAATTTCACGATTTATCCAGCAAAAGTCCGAGAAAAACCACACTTTATTCTTTGATGTGAGTTATAACGAAATCGCTTTTGTTGCTCGTACGCTCTCACACATTAACGGTATTAAAGAAACAAAGATTGTTATTTGTATTGCTGAACAAGAATTTATTGATCTTCCATCAATGTCGACCGAATCCGTGATTTCGATGGTGACAAACCTTCGTTCAAATGGTTATGCCGCAGCACTCCGTTTAAAAGATAAGAGTGAATTAACATTACTTCCAAAGATTTATGAATCTTTTGATTACTTTATCATTGACTCGGATGCACAACTTTCTAACCGTTCAATGAACCAGTTACCAATTTTCCAAAACCTCATCGAGAACTTACTGAAATTTAATAAAATTCTTGTTGCAGATAATATGAGTTCTTGGGACTCCGTCGAACTTTTAGTTCGATTAGGCATTGAAATCGTTTCTAGTGAAGTGATTAGCCCAAGTGATGAAAATGTCCTTCCGATCTCGAAGAAGACCATCCTTAAATTAGAAAAAATGAGTGATTAATATAAAGGAGAGATGTTTATGGCACAAATGAAAAATGACGCTATTACACGCCAAGAAGACGACTTTGCCCAGTGGTATACAGACGTCTGTAAAAAAGCTGAACTAATGGATTATAGTTCAGTCAAAGGTTTTATTATTTATCGTCCTTATGGCTATGCCATCTGGGAAGAAATTCAACATTATTTAGATGCGAAATTTAAAAATGTTGGTGTAGAAAATGTCTACATGCCTTTAGTTATTCCAAGTTCATTATTCCAAAAGGAAAAAGACCACGTTAGTGGCTTTGCTCCAGAAACATTAATTGCTACTAAAGGTGGTAAAAACGTTCTTGATGACGAACTCATTATTCGCCCAACAAGTGAAGTTTTATTTTGTGAACACTATAAAAACATTATTGAATCATACCGTGATCTTCCAAAACGTTATAACCAATGGTGCAGCGTTGTCCGCTGGGAAAAAACAACCCGTCCATTCCTAAGAGGTAGCGAATTCCTTTGGCAAGAAGGTCATACGATGTATGAAAACGAAGAAGAGGCTCGAAAAGATGCTCTTCGCATGCTTGAAATCTATGATGAAATGGGACGTGACTTATTAGCTGTTCCATTCGTTAAAGGTATTAAAACTGATAAAGAGAAATTTGCTGGTGCAAAAGAAACTTATTCCATTGAAGCATTAATGCCAGATGGCAAAGCTTTACAAAGTGGAACAACACACTACTTTGGTGATGGATTTGCTAAAGCATTCGGAATCTCTTTCTCTAATAGAGAAAATAAACTTCAAGCACCATTCCAAACTTCCTGGGGAGTCTCGACAAGATTGCTTGGTTCAATCATCATGGTCCATGGTGATGATAACGGATTAGTTCTTCCACCAAAGGTCGCACCAATCCAGGTCGTCATTATTCCAGTTATGATGAAAAACCCAGAAGTCATCAAGAAAGCTAAAGAATATTATGAAGTTCTTAAGAAAGCTGGAATTCGTGTAAAACTTGATGACTCTGATCGTTCACCCGGTTGGAAATATGCTGAATACGAAATGAAAGGTATTCCACTTCGTTTAGAAGTTGGTCCTCGTGATATTGCTAACGGTGTTTGCGTTCTAGCTAAACGTAACGATGGTCAAAAACTTGTTACTAAAGAAGAAGATGTGGTGAAGGAAGTTTCTAGCTTAATGGAAATCATTCATCACGAAATGTATCAAAAAGCATTTAAATATCTTCTTGAACATACAACAGAAGCTCATTCCATTGAAGAACTTGGTCAAATTCTTGACCGTGGTGGATATGCCAAAGTCATGTGGTGCGGTGATCAAGCTTGTGAAGATAAAATTAAAGAACTTTATCAAGCCACAGCTCGTTGCTTACCATTCGATCAAGTACCATTCGAACATAAGTGCTTAGTCTGTGGTAAGAAGGCCGAAAAAGTAGTCTTCTTTGCTAGAGCTTACTAATTAGCAAAAAGTGAAAAGAACCAGGATTTGCTGGTTCTTTTTTTGCAATTCTTGAATATTTTACTTTAATAATTCGTAGATTTTTAGGAAGTCATTAGAGAGTGGATACTTCTCAATATCCGCCTCTTTAATGAAGAATATTTCACCTTCTTTGGAAGACTTGACTTGTCCTTCAAAGGATTTCGTTTTAAATAGCATCGCGAGATGACGAACATCATCTCCGAAGTTGTTCCATTCAATATATCCACGTGGTTCTATGTTAGAAACAGTTAAACCAGTCTCTTCTTTCATCTCGCGAACGACAGCATCAGTGATGTATTCATCATCTTCCACGTGTCCACCTGGAAAAGTTAATCCTGGCCAATCCTTTTTAACACGATTTTCTACAAGAAAAGATCCATCATCTTTATAAACCATGCACATAATCGTGAGTTTGGTTCTCTTTTGTTGATGGGATTTATCTTTCTTTATAAATTCTTCGTTAAAAGTGTTCTGAATCATAAATTAATTATCTAATAAATAATGAAAAATAAAAAGACTAAGCATAGCCTAGTCTAGTTAGTGGGCGGAGCAGATGGGGTTCGAACCCATGCACCGGTAACCCGATCTAACGGTTTAGCAAACCGTCCCCTTGAGCCTCTTGGGTACTGCTCCAGCGATATGTATTATAGCAAAGATTAATAATAATTAAATTAAATGTTTTGTTTTTAAATAACTTAGTAGTTGTTTTAACGCTAAAGCACGATGTGAATAAGTGTTTTTGACTTCTTCTGGAGCAATTCCAAAACAAATCTTCGCTTCATTACTATAAAAGATTGGATCATAACCAAATCCATGCTCTCCTTGAGGCGCAGGAAGAATCTTTCCTGGGCAAACACCTTTAAAGACAACTGGTTGATCTTCAACGTTTAAAAGAGTAATCACACAAACAAAGTTTGCAGTTTTATCTTCGTAGTCTTTTAACATCTCAATTAATTTTAGATTAGCTATTGCATTGCCGCCATTTTCTGAAGCAAAACGAGCTGTATGTAATCCTGGGAATCCATTTAAGGCGTTCACACATAATCCTGAGTCATCAGCGATTAAAGGCATCTTAGTAAATTCTTGCAAAGCTTTAGCTTTTATCAACGAATTCGCTTCAAAAGTTGTCCCGTTTTCATCTGGATCAACATGAATACCAAGCTCTTTTGGAGAATGAACTTTAATTCCGTATGGAGAAAACATTTCTTCATACTCATGGATCTTATGGGCGTTATTTGTAGCAACTAATAAATCAAACATTTTATCGATCATCATCAACTAGCATTAAGATGCCAGCAACTAAACTGCAAAATAGAAGTGTGCAAACAGCGAAAGTAGCAGTTGCCTTTTCGCCTCTTTCAGTAACATTAAAATAGTGAACAGTCATCGGGATCATCCAGCAAAGTGGAATAATCGCAAATCCGCATAACACAGTGGAAATAATCATAAAGACTTTAGCGACTGTACGGATAACAGGTTCTTCAGCTCTATTTGCTGGTAGATTACCGGTATTTACTGGGCAACCACAGCTAGAACAGAAACGAGCATCTTCGGCTAATTCGGTGCCGCAATGTGGACAATATTTCATATTCTTTTCTCCAATTTCAACTTAATCATATCACAAAAAATTAGTATTAATTTTATTTTCTAACTTTCTTTTGGTATAAAAAAAGTTTCGATCTCTCGAAACCATATAACATTATCAAGTGGAGCAGATGACGGGAATCGAACCCGCATAATCAGCTTGGAAGGCTGATGTTCTACCACTGAACTACATCTGCACTGTCTGGCGGACCGTAGGGGAGTCGAACCCCTCTCGCCTCCGTGACAGGGAGGCATAATAAACCGATATACCAACGGTCCTCAGTGCGAGATAAATGTTATCACATCTTATTCGTATTGAAAAGAGTATTTTTTAAGAAACGAAACGACGTAATTGTTCGATAGGCATATAAGCCGTTTCGCGCTTCTTTAATTGACCATTCTCAAAGAGAAGTAGTGTTGGGATAGCCATGACGCGATATGTACGAGCAATTCCTGGTAATGAATCAACATCAATCTTAACGATCTTAATATCGTCTTCTTTAGAAAGTTGTTCGAGGTTTGGTGCGAGCATTTGGCATGGGCCACACCAATCGGCATAGAAGTCGACAAGAACTCGACCATGTTTAATTTCTGATTCGAAATCAGCTTCTTTTTCTAAATGTTTAATCATGATAACTCCTCCTAGATGAGTAAAAAGAATAAGAAAATAATCGCAATATGTAACGGGAAGTAGACGTAGGCGCCATACTTAAACCAGTTCTTATTATATCCAAGTTCTCCGCTATACATAAAGATAAATATAACAGCAAGTACAGAATATGATTCATGCGCAATGTGATAAATATCAGCATATGGAACAAGACTGATTAAATAGATAATAAGGACTGTTAGAAATAGAACGAAACACATCAATGTGTTTACAAACACTCTTTCATAAGCGGTTCCTTCTAAATTATCCACACTATTACCAAAGTTTTTCATCATTACTTTTGCTAATGGATAGGCATAGAAAAATCCTAGAGAAATCAGTAATGCAAAAATGTTATATCCACTTCTTAAATAGAATGGGAACCACCAGATTTCGATGTCATTAGCGTTTTCTAAAACCATGACAACAAAGGAAAGAAGAATATAGGCAATCGGAATGATCGCTAAGAAAGACTTCTTATTTCTTTGTTTTAATAAATATAAAGTTAAGGCACATAAAACCAAATCAATGATTGGTGAATAAAACCCATAAATATCCATGAAAAAGTGGTGGATAACAATCTGCCCAAGTAGAACTGCACCAGCCAATATTCCTAATCGAAGAATGTATTTTCCAAAGTTTCTGGTGTGCCTTACTCCCTCCACTAAAAGAAGGATAAATAATGGGAATCCCAAACGACCAATAATTTCTAAAATATCCGCGATTTGCGGTGAAATTCCGTTAAAATACATAAATTTTGCTACGTGATCTAGTGTCATTAAAAATAAGGCAACAACCTTAATCCAGAATGATGAGAAGATGTGGTAGGAAAACTTTTGAGTCATATTAAATAATGGAAATAATAATTGAAATTAAGTTATTCGTAATGTGTGCTGTAACCGATGCAGCAAATCCATATTGGTCATAAATAAATGTGAATGCAAATGCCGCAACAGCGTAGAACGGAATATTGAGTAATTCATTCACCATATTGGTTGAGGCAAAGTCAAAGTGAATCAAAGTGAATACAATAATTGTGACGGCGTATGCTAAATAGCGATTCTTTCTTTTTACACAATCAAACAAGCCAACTCGATAAGTTAATTCTTCACAAATTGGTCCCATTATGCCAAACACAATCAAAGAGATAAGTTGATAATCTTTAACAATCGAATCAAGCGTACTTTGGTTATTGTTTGCGCTAGCGCTAACACCAAGAGAATTTAGAAAGATGTTATAAGCAATGTTAAATCCATAAATACATGCCATTGCGATGAGAGCAGCAATATAAGGTTTCCTATCCTTAAATGACTGGAATAGATTTCTTAATCCAGGCTTTGCAACAAACGTTAAAACAGTAAAGATAATGCAATACGAAAAAGAATTGATAAACATCGATATTGGTGCACTGGTTAAATATTCAACAATTGCTTTTTTGTCTGATCCAAAATCACTTATTGCTTTGAAATAAAACGGAACTTCAAGAAGTGTACCAACAATTTGGAAACCGATAAAACCAATCACAAACAAAAGAATTTGTCGAGCAATTTGGAGACTTGGACCTTTGATTTGTTTGTATGCTGGATTAGGGGATCCGCAATAAGGACAGTATCGACTGACCTCTGGATATTCCTTTTCACAATATGGACATTTCTTGTTCATAATTAAACTGATTATACAATTTAATTTCTAAAATGTATAATTAAACACGTGGTAACCATCTTAGAGAGAAGAGAAATAACGCTAATTCGTGACCGATCAAGTTTTATCGGTATTTTACTTCACGTTAAAGATGTGAGCGAAGTTAAAAACTATTTAACCGAAATTAAGAAACAATACCCAAAAGCAAAACATTATTGTTATGCCTACTCTATCCACGGACAAAAGAAATGTAGTGATGATGGAGAACCAGCAAAGACTGCTGGAAGACCACTCATGAATCTACTTGAAAAAAAGGAAATGGATGAGGTTTTGCTGGTAGTTGTGCGATATTTTGGTGGGGTTTTGCTTGGTGCATCTCGACTCATGTCAACCTACTTAGAAACCGGTGTTCAAGTTGTCGAAAGTGCCGATTTACTTGAGATTGAACAGGTTTATGTCTACCGAGTTGAATTAACTTATTCCCAATTTGATGAATTAAAACATCTCGCTAAGATGGATTCATTTTCATTGGAAAATGTCCAATATGAAGATACAATAAAAGTTGATGTTTTAGCCCCTGAAGAAATTGGGGAAACATTAGTAAACCATTTCCCACACTCCCACTTAGAAGTCGTTGGAACCAAAACAATTTATCATAGATAAGAAGGTGTAATGATGATTAACTCAAACGAATATTCTTCAAGAAGAAATAAAATCTTAGATAAGTTAGAGAATAATTCTCTACTCATTCTTTTTGCTGGACAAGCTAGAAAGAAAAGTGGAGATGCCTCTTTCCCGTTTGATATTAACCGTAATTTCTACTATTTAACTGGAATTGAACAAGAAAACTCTGTTCTTTTACTAGTAAAATGCGATGGAGAAATTGGTGAATATCTTTTTATTGATGAAAAAAATGAAAAAATCGAGAAATGGACTGGTATTAAGATGACTGTTGAAGAAGCTAGAGAAATCTCTGGTATTGAAACAGTCTTAATGCGTTCGACATTTGAAGGAAAGATTGAAGCTGCATTCTCAAATAACATGTCTCATTTCGGCCAAATTGACCAAGTCTATCTTGATTTAGAAAAAGAATTAAAGATTGATGAATGTGTTTCCACAGTTCATTACGCTGAAGAATTAAAGAAGAAATGTCAAACTAAAATCATCGATGTAAATGAGATGATTTTAAAAGAAAGAATGGTGAAATCACCAGCAGAAATCGACTGTATTCGTGAAGCAATTGAAACAACAGACCTTGGAATTCGCAATGCATTACGTGTCATGAAACAAGGTCGATATGAATATAATTTACGTAACGCCTTTGAATATTCCATTATGGAAGAATACGGAACAACATTAGCTTTTGATACGATCATTGCTAGTGGAAAAAACGGTGTCATCCTCCATTATCCAGAAGCCAAAGATATGCTTAACGATGGAGAACTCGTTTTATTTGATTTAGGTGCGGCGAAATCCCATTATTCCGCGGATATTTCACGTACCTTCCCAATTAATGGAAAATTCAGCGATCTTCAAAAGAAGATCTACGAAATCGTTTTAGAGTGTAACAAGGCTACAATTAACTTCATTCGCCCGGGAATTACACTCGTTGAATTAAACGATTTCGCGAAGAACTTCCTTGCTGAAGAATGCTTTGCAAAGGGTTTAATCTCTTCTAAAGAAGAAATCACTCGTGTTTACTACCATAGTGTCTCCCATCATTTAGGTCTAGACACCCATGATGGAACAGATCGTAGTAGTGCTCTAGTTGCTGGAAACGTCATTACCTGTGAACCAGGATTATATTTTGCTGAATATAACATTGGTATTCGTATTGAAGACGATGTTTTAGTAACTGAAAATGGTCGTGAAGTCCTTTCTAAGAACATCATTAAAGAAGTTAGTGATATCGAAAAACTGTTGAGGTTTAGAAATGAATAAGTACATTCTCGTTATTGACCAAGGAACAACATCTAGTCGAGCAATTCTTTTTAACAAAGGTGGCTTAACTGTTGCCTTTGCCCAAAGAGAACTCCCATTAGAATACCCAAAAAGCGGATACGTCGAAGTTGACGCAAACGAACTTTTTGCTGGAGTAGTGGATGTTATTCAAATAGCTTTGGAAAAAGCCAATGTTGGATGGGATTCGATTGCCTGCGTTGGGATTACTAACCAACGTGAAACAACAATCGTGTGGTCAAAGACCACAGGATTACCAGTTTCCAAAGGTATTGTTTGGCAATCTCGCCAATCACAAGATATTTGTGACCGAATCATGAAACATGAAGAAACGATTCATGAAAAGACTGGCTTAATTATTAACCCTTATTTCTCAGCTTCAAAGATTCGTTACATCCTTGATCATCTCCCAAGAGGTCAAGAAAGAGCCGAAGCTGGAGAACTTTTGTTTGGTACTGTTGACTCCTGGTTAATTTATAAATTAACAAAAGGTGATGTACACGCAACTGATATCACCAATGCATCCCGTACCATGTTATTTAACATTAACACCAAAGAATGGGATGAAGACTTATTAAAACTATTTAATATTCCAAGAAAAATGCTTCCAGAAGTGAAATCCTGTGATGCTAGCTTTGGTACAATCTCTCTTCTTGATAAAGACACTCCAATTACTGGTGTTATCGGTGACCAACAAGCCGCTTTATTTGGTCAAAATTGTTTTGATCCAGGAATGTCTAAATCAACATACGGAACAGGTTGCTTCATGTTAATGAACATTGGTGATAAACCAGTTCTTTCTAAAAAAGGATTATTAACAACAATCGCCTGGGATCTTCACGGAGAAGTCTCTTATGCGCTAGAAGGTTCAGTGTTCGTGTGTGGCTCCGCAATTAAATGGTTAAGAGACGGATTACATATTATTAAGCATTCAAATGATGTGAACATCATGGCTCAACGTGTCCCAAACACTGGTGGAGTTTATTTTGTTCCAGCATTTGTTGGTCTTGGAACTCCATATTGGGATGATGATGTTCGCGGTGCTTTCTTTGGAATTAGCGCTGGAACAACATTAGACCATTTTGCTCTAGCAACTCTACAAGCAATTGCTTTCCAATGTAAAGATGTCTTCTCTGTCATGGAACAAGAATCAAAAATAAAGATTAATCGACTTTATGTCGATGGTGGTGTCACTAACTCAGACATTATGCTTCAATTCCAAAGCGATATTTTAGATATTCCAGTTTCTAAACCTACTTGCCTAGAATCAACTGCGATTGGTGCAGCATTTATGGCTGGTTTAGGTTCTGGTTTCTTCTCCTCACTTGATGAAATTAGTAACGCTCATACGATCGCTAAAAACTTCCATCCAAAGATGAACCAAAATGAGGCTCGAAGATTATATAAAGGATGGGAAATTGCGGTGAAATCTGCTATTAAATTCAAAAATTAACAATGAAAAATATTCTTTCTCACGAACAATTTATTAATCTCTTCAACCAACTTCAAGTTCGTTCGCAAATTGATCCAGAAGTTGTTTTTGAAGCATATGAAATTGCTTATGAGGGAGCAATCGAATTATCTCAATCAAATCTATTTGGTAAAGCTGTTCCTGTTAATTCATTCCCATTAACTCTTTACTTAATTAATGAGTTTGGATTCTATCTTGATTCCCACGATGTTGATTGTAAATCACTCAAAGATGATGAAGCAGCGATTTCTCGCATTGTTTCATTAGCGGTCGACAAATACTTTACCAATGAACATCTAAACTACAAGAACACACGTCTAACAACAAAGTATTCTCCAGTTGTTTCTAATTTAGATTTATATCTGAACTTTATGCTTGGAATGCTTTCTCGTTTTCCAAAAAACAACCCAAATGAAACATTAGTTCTTGATGTGATGCACAAAGGCTTCTCCATTATGAAAGCCATTTTAGACCTTGTCGTTGATGGGTTTGGAACAGAGGCGTTCTCCTTATGGAGAACACTCCATGAAAATGAATGTATTCTTCATCTATTAAATAAATATGGAACTCCAATCCAAAATAAGTATGTCCAACACTTAAAATACGGTGTTGCCTTCCGCGGTGGAGTTAAAGATAAAGAAGAAGATGACAAAATCTTTGCCGAACTGAAAGAAGGAATGCGTGCTCTTGAATTAAAGAGTAAGGACATGAAGAAATATATCGAGTATGGTTGGTTAACTGCTGTACCAAATTATAATGAAGATCCACAATTCAAGTTTAACTTCAGAGATGGAGTAGAACGTTTAGCTGGATTATCCGCCTACTCCAAACTTTATGAAATGGCGTCAGAGATTTCTCACTCCTCGCCAATTTTGATTTATTCTCGAGATGAGTATTACTTAAGACTCACATTACTCACCGTTTATGAATGTTTCTTCCGTTATGAAAAGATCTTCTCGGAATTCTATTTATCTCGTATTTCCAAAGAAGAAGCTGACCGATACATGGTGATGAAGAAAACGTATTATTCAATCCTCTTTTACATTTACAACCGCGAAAAAAAGAGATTTGCAAAAACCTACTCAAAACGTGACGAAAAATAAAAAAGAACCAGGAATTGCTGGTTCTTTTTTATTCGTATTCAATTAAGCGCCTTCGTAACAAGATCCGCCAATAAACTCTCTCATAAGGGAGTTACATGGGACCCATTCATCTGGCATATCATCGAAGTATTTGAGCATACGGATGAGTCTTTCAGCAACTGGGAAGTATTTGTCTTCACGATCAACTGCTTCAAGAAGTGGCATCGCGTATTTCTTCATCACACAAAGTTCGTATGAGAGCATGGAGTTATAAACGTAATCAGCACCTTCTTGGGTGTCATAGATCCATTTAAATTCTCCACGACGGACACTTGGCCACATACTGAATGTTTCTTCAGCTGAGGCAGCACGGAACTTGTAGTCACGAACTAAACGACGGAGTAAACGAAGATCAGTAATTGATACTGGGTTCACGTTATCAAGGTTAATTTGTGCTTGAGGAGCAATGAAGATTTTGAATTTTTGGTGACGCGGAATGAGTGTTGTCATACGATCATTTAACGCGTGAATACCTTCAATAATAATTGGTTCAGTTGGGCCGACCTTTAAGATACGTCCTGGAACTCTCTTACCAAGTTTGAAATCAAATTTTGGTAATTGAACTTCTTTTCCGTTGATTAAATCAAGCATGTTTTGGTTGAATAATTCAATGTCGAGAGCTTCGATTGATTCAAGATCTGGCTTTCCATCTTCATCCTTTGGTGCTTCTGCTTTCGTTAAATAGTAGTCATCAATCGAGATACGGATTGGTTTAATGCCTCTTGATAAGAGTTCTACTCTTAACCGGTTAGCAAATGTTGTTTTGCCAGAACTTGATGGTCCAGCAATACAAATTAAACGAATGTTATCAATATCTTTGGAAATCATATCTCCAAGAGTTGTTAACATACGGTTATGACGAGCTTCACAAAGTTGAATAAAATCAATTACGCCATCACGGTGGATGTGCTCATTAATTCCGGCAACAGAGTCAGCACCAGCAATCTTTCCCCATTCATGAGACTCTTTTAGAGTCTTACCGAATGTTGGAGCATCTTCGAATGGTGGAATTTCTCCTCCACATTCACTACGTGGATATTGGACAATAATGCCTGGAGAATAAAGTCTTAATTTATAAGATGTAAGGTAACCAGTTGATGGAACCATTCTGCTGAACATATAGTTCATATAACCATTACAGTTATAAAGGTGAACAGTTTTTTCTGGACGGTATTGGAGAATAGCTAACTTATCATCTAAGTGGTGGTCACGATAGATGTCAGCAGCTTCTTCTTTGGTATAAACACCTCTTTCAAGTGGATAATCAGCTGCAATAATTTTTTGCATTTCCTTATCAATTTGTTCAACAAGTTCAGGTGTTGCATATCTTCCTTGGTTTAAAATTTGAACGAAGACTGAACGTGAAACGTTATAGCAGAATCGTACATCTAGAGATGGATCAACATTGTGGATCGCCATCGCTAAAACGAAACGAAGTGAAGCTTCATATGTACGAATTGCATCACTGTCTTTGACAGTTAAAAATTCAACATTAGCGTCGTAATAGACTTCATAAGTTAATTCGCGAACACGGTTGTTCACACGGGCACAAACAAAAGATTTATCTTCTTTTTCAAGTAGATCAAGAAGTTTAACTTTTGATGCGAAAGTTTTCTCTTTTCCAAGATATTTCAGTTTGAATGACATTTATATGCCTCCTTTAATATCGCACGATTAATTTTAAATGATTAAGAAAGTTTATACAAGCGCTTACATACGCCTATAGAACGATTTTTGCTTTACGAGGTAATATAATTTCAATAAAATTATAGCGTATTTCTTATTTTGATAATTAAGGAGACTTATTAAATGAATTCAAAAGCAATGGTTTACATTCAATCTGGTGGACCAACAAGTGTTATTAACACTTCCTTATATGGAGCAATCAAAGAAGCTGAAAAGCATCCAGAAATTTCCCATATCTATGGTTCACTTAACGGAATTGAAGGACTTCTTACCGATAACATCATCGATTTTGGTAAAGAAGATCCAGAACAAATCGAACTCTTAAAACAAACTCCAGGTTCAATTTTAGGAACCTCCCGTCATAAACTTCCAAAAGACTTCCATGATGAAGAATATGCAAAGATTTTAGAGACCTGTGAGAAGCATAATATTGGTTATGTTTTTGTCAACGGTGGTAACGACTCCATGGATACTTGTTACAAACTTTCTTTACTTTGTAAAGAGAAAGGTTTTGATATCAAGGTTATGGGTGTTCCAAAAACTGTTGATAACGACCTCGCCATTACCGATCACTCTTTAGGTTTTGGTAGTGCTGCAAAATACGTTGTTAATACCACAAAAGAAATTATCTTAGACGCGGTGTGTTATAAGAAAGGTAAAGTCTACATCATCGAAGTGATGGGACGTAACGCTGGCTGGTTAACAGCAGCGGTTGATCTTCTCCCAGAAGAAGCTCGTCCAGACTTAATTTATCTTCCAGAAAACAAATTCGATATGGAAGATTTCTTAAAGAAAGTTGACGCATTATACAAGAAGAAAGGCAACGCTATTGTCGCTGTTTCCGAAGGAATCATCTTCGAAAGAGACACTTCTAATGCTCGTGTCGACTCCTTTGGTCATATGCAACTTGGTGGAGCTGGAGCAGACCTTGCTAAAATCGTTGAAGATAAACTTGGTTATCCAATCCGCGCCATTGAACTTTCCTTACCACAACGTGCCTACTCATTCTTAACCTCTAAAGTTGACTCTGATGAAGCGATCATGTGTGGTTCAATCGCTGTCCAAAAAGCCCTTGAAGGAATGACCGGACACATGATCGCTATTAAGCGAGTTTCGAACAAACCTTACAAAGTAAGTTATGAACCAGTTGATATCTCATTAATCGCGAATGTTGAACAAAAAGTTCCAACATCAATGATGGTTGATGATACCAAAATGGCACAATCATTCCGTGACTACTGCTTACCACTCATTCAAGGTGAAATTCCAGTTCAAATGGAAAACGGAATTATCAAATCATGCGTCTTAAAAAGAGTGCTCGTAAAGTAAGATAAAACCAACTAATAAAAAGTCAGTCCAAATGGATTGACTTTTTTTGCTTGCGTATTTAATATATGCGTATGAAAAAGTTATTCTCTTCTCAAAGCACTTTAGTGCGTTTAGTTCTTTATTGCTGCCTTTTTGGTCTAGCTTTAATTGCCTTATCTTGTATTGGTTTATTCTTCTCTCAACCAGGATGGTTGATTGGTGCATCAATCGGGATGGTGGTCTCAGCAATCAATGTTGTTTTACTTTTCAAAGGTAGCAGCATTGCTTTAAAGAACTACAAAGCCTCGTTATTCTTGCTTTTCTATTTCACAAGAATGCTCATCTATGTCGGAATGACAGTTTTATTAGCATATCTTGATATCTCTCAACAAATTCCAGCCTTTAAAAACTCTGTTTTTGGCCTATTAATCGCTTTTGTCCCAATGGTCGTTGTTGTTGCTGTTGTGATGACAAGAGAGAAAAAGAACTTCATGAATATTGGTGAATTAAAATAATGCCTTACTCCTCCGAATCATTTAAGAGCTTTAACCCAACCGGCGAAATCATCCTCGCTCTTTTGATAATCGGAGTTTTAATGATTTTAGCCATAGTTGTTGGTATCTTAGCTAAAAAAGCAGATCCAACAAAGAAACCAAGAGGTTTGCTTTTACTTGTGGAATGGTGTGTTGAAAAACTCGACGCAACAGTTCACGAGACAATGGGACCAGGATTTGAAAACTTTGGTGGATTATTGCTGGCAATAATTCCGTTCTTATTCCTCTCCTTTACTATTGGAATTACTGGTTTACCAACTCCAATGAGTAATATTGCGGTTCCACTTACATTAGCGTTAATTACTTTCGTTTTGATTCACGTCACCTCAATTCGTTATACGAGATGGAGATACTTCAAACGTTTTATTGACCCAATCCCAGTTTTCTTACCAGTGAACTTGATCTCCATGTGGGCTCCATTAATTTCGATGACCCTTCGTATGTTTGGTAACGCCATTGTTGGTTGGGTGTTAATTTCTTTACTGAATAGTTTGCTTGGAAATATCTCATCAGCGATTTTCTCATTCGCTCCGGCAGGTCTTAATTCGGTGTTTATTACTCCGATTGTAACCCCAGTTTTCCATGCTTACTTTGACCTCTTCTCTGGATTTATCCAGACGATGGTCTTTGTCTTCTTGACGATGCTATTTATTGCTCAAGAACGTCCAGAAGATGTTGAAACAGAAGTAGCTTTAGCTACTAGAAAGGAGAATCATGTATGAAAGATCCATTAATTGCCATTGCTGCTGGTATCGCCATTCTTAGTGCTGGCGCATCATCAATTGGTGAAGGTTATCTTTGTGGTAAAGCCATTGAAGGTATGTCACGTAATCCAGAAATGTATGGAAAATTACGTTCCTCAATGATTATCGGCTGTGCCCTTGTCGAAACCTGTGGTATTTACTCTTTATTGATTTCTATTCTCTTACTCTTCGTATTCTAATTTCTTGTTGATTGAAAGGAGGCACTTATGGAACATCTTGTCATTTATGATGACGTTATTACAAAAGAAGGTTTCTTAGAAAAACTCTTCCCAAATCCTTGGGATGCTTTAGCTGTTTTCTTAGCGTTCGTTCTTTTGCTAATCGTTGTTTTCTACTTTGCCTATAAACCAGTGAAAAAACTGATCAAAAAACGTGCTGACTACGTGGAAGGAAAGCTTCGCAATGCTGAACAAAGCGAAAAAGAAGCTGCCGAAAAAGTCGAAGAAGCCCAACTTGAACTAAAAAAATCTCGTCAAGAAGCTTTAGTTATTGTTGAACAAGCCAAAGTTGACGCTGATAAAGAAAGACAAAAAATCCACGCCAAAGCCAAAGAAGAAGCTGATCAAGAAGTCATGCGTGCCAAACAAGAAATTGAACAAGAAATTGAAAAGAGTAAGGATGAAATCCATTCCCAAATCGTTGATGTTGCTTTTGACGCATCAAAGAAAGTCTTATCCAGGGAAGTTAATCAAAAGGATAACGAAAAACTCATTAATGAGTTTATCTCTGATTTAGAACATAAAGAATAATTATGGAATCCGCTTCAACAAAATACGCCAATGCCTTAGTTAGTTTAGCTCGTGAAGAAGGAGCGCTTTTAGAATACAAGAAAGCGACCAAAGCCTTCGATGAACTTTTAAGTACGAACTCTGAACTAAAGAAAATGCTTTGTTCTTATTTTGTTTCTAACGAAGAAAAATATCATCTTATTGATCAAATTTGTGCGGGTTTTGCAGTCAAAAATTTCCAAAACTTCATTAAATTACTCGCTCAAAAACACCTTATTTTCCATTTCCATGATATTGCGAAAGAAATTGTTCTAGGTCTAAATGAAGAACTCCATATTGCTGATGGATTTGTTTATTCAACAACTGAACTTAGCGAGAAACAAATCGAACAAGTTACAAAAGCCATTTCCAAAAGAATGGGTGTGGAAGTCGAACTTAAAAATCTCATTGATGAACGATTAATTGGCGGAATTAAAGTAGTGGTGCATGACCATGTTTTTGATGGTTCAATCCTCTACAAACTTGATTCCATGAAACAAAACTTAAAAGAAAGGAGAGCATGATGAAAATTAAAACCTCTGAAATTAGCGCCTTAATTAAAAAGCAGATTGAAGACTTCTCATCAAAGGTTGAATCCGATGATGTTGGTACAGTTATCACCGTTGGTGATGGTGTTGCTTTGGTTTATGGTCTTGATAAAGCAATGCTTGGCGAACTCGTGGAATTTCCAGGTCACATCTATGGTATGGTGATGAATCTTGAAGAAGAACATGTCGGTTGTGTTTTACTTGGAAGTGATACTGAGATTAAAGAAGGCGATTTGGTTAAACGAACAAAAGAAGTTGTTAAAGTTCCAGTAGGCGATGAACTTTTAGGTCGTGTTGTTAATGCTCTTGGTCAACCAATTGATGGTTTACAAGACATTACTTCAAAGAAGTACCGTGAAGTTGAACGTATTGCTCCTGGCGTTATGTATCGCAAAAGTGTTGATACACCTTTACAAACTGGTATTAAAGCCATCGACGCCATGATTCCTATTGGAAGAGGCCAACGTGAGCTCATTATTGGTGACCGTCAAACTGGTAAAACAGCAATTGCCATTGACACCATCATTAACCAAAAGGATCAAAACGTGAACTGTGTTTATGTTGCGATTGGTCAAAAGAACTCCACAGTGGCTTCCATTGTTGACAAACTTAAAAAAGCTGGAGCGATGAAATATACCGTTGTTGTTTCTTCAACAGCGAGTGAACTTGCTCCACTTCAATACTTAGCTCCATACGCCGGAATGGCGATGGCAGAAGAGTGGCTTGAACAAGGCAAAGATACACTCATTGTTCTAGACGATTTAAGTAAACATGCAGTTGCTTATCGTACTTTGTCACTGCTTCTTAAACGTCCATCAGGACGTGAAGCTTACCCAGGTGATGTTTTCTACTTACATTCACGTTTATTAGAACGTGCATGTAAACTTGATGAAAAACATGGCGGCGGTTCAATTACAGCCCTGCCAATCATCGAAACACAATCTGGTGATATTTCCGCATATATTCCAACAAACGTTATTTCAATTACCGATGGTCAAATCTTCTTGATGACCGACTTATTTAACGCTGGACAAAGACCAGCTATTGATTCTGGTTTATCCGTCTCTCGTGTTGGTAGTGCCGCTCAAATTAAAGCAATGAAACAAGTTGCTTCATCTTTAAAAATTGAATTAGCAAACTATCGTGAACTACAAGCCTTCTCCCAATTCGGATCAGACTTAGACGCGGATACAAAACGAATCTTAAATCATGGTCGTGTCTTAATGGAGGTGCTTAAACAAAAGCAATATGACACTTATCCTGTCGACCGTCAAATTATTGAATTTTTCGCGGTAAAACACGGATATCTTGAAACCGTTGAAATCAAAGATATCCATGAATTGCTGGAGAAATTGTATCAACACGTTGTTTCTTCGCATCAAGAAATCATTGATGAAATTTACGAAACAAAAGTGTTAAGCGAAGCAAACGAAAAAGCTCTTAAATCCGTTTGTGAAAAATTCTTTGAGGCATATAAATAATGGCGCAATCTCTTCACAAAACTAAACGTCGAATCGCCTCGATTAACTCGACAAAGAAAATAACCAAAGCGATGGAACTTGTTTCCACCGTGAAGTTAAAAAAGTTCCGTCGATTAATGGAAAACAATGAACGATACAGCAACGAAATTGCTGCACTCATTCAAGAACTTTTCGCACGTCAAATTGATGAAGAAATTGTTTACTGCAAAGAACCAAAAGCTGACAAAGATTTATATGTCGTGATTCATTCTAATTTCGGACTTTGTGCCGGTTACAACAATAACCTGTTTAACTATGTTAAACAAAACATTGATAAAAACAATTCTGTTTTATATCTTGTCGGCTCAAAGTCACAAAACATTTATAGTGAGGAAGGTTATGAAGTAAATAATGATCTTCTTCATTGTGCTGACTCAATTAGTATGACTCACATCAATAAACTTGGACGTACGCTTGATTCCTTATTTAAAGAAGAAAAATATCGTAGCGTACACCTTGTTTACACACATTATGTCAACTCTTTAAAATTTGTTCCTTGCGACCTCAAATTATTCCCACTAGTAAACGAGGGAAGAAGTGAAGATTATCGATATCCACCAATTTTTGATACCGATGTTAAGACCTTAATCGAAGAACTTGTTCCAATTTACTTAAATGCCATTCTTTTCCAAAAAGTAGTTGAATCAATTGTTTCTGAACAAACTGCCAGACGTACCGCAATGGAAAACGCCTCAGATAATGCTGATGAATTAATTGATCAATTAACACTCGAATACAATAAGGCTAGACAAGCCGCCATTACCCAAGAGATTACTGAAATCGTCTCGGGTCAACTCTAAGGAGGTAAACTTATATGAACGATAATAAAGGAATTGTTGTCCAAGCTGTTGGTCCAGTCATTGACGTTCGTTTTAAAGATGAACATCTTCCTGAACTATTAACTGCTTTAAAAGTGCCTTTACCTGATGGTAAAGAATTAACTCTTGAAGTAGCTCAACATATTGGTGATGACATCGTTCGATGTATCGCGATGGGTCCAACTGAAGGAATTACTAGAGGACTTGAAGTAATTGATACAAAAGCCCCAATTACTGTTCCTGTTGGTCCAGAAACACTAGGACGTATGTTTAACATTTTAGGTGAGCCAATTGATGAAAAAGGACCTATAAAAACCAAGCTAAAGATGCCTATTCACCGAAAAGCACCTGCCTTTAAAGACCAAGATGTTTCCAGTGAAATGCTTGAAACGGGTATTAAAGTTATCGACCTCCTTTGCCCATATTTAAAAGGTGGTAAAGTTGGCTTATTTGGTGGTGCTGGTGTTGGTAAAACCGTTTTAATTCAAGAATTAATTAACAACATTGCTACCGAACAAAAAGGTATTTCAATTTTCGCTGGTGTTGGTGAACGTTCCCGTGAAGGTAACGACTTATATCACGAAATGAGTGCCTCTGGAGTTCTAAGTAAAACCGCACTTGTCTTTGGACAAATGAATGAACCACCAGGAGCTCGTA
>JAFSMX010000012.1 GCA_017447725.1 Bacilli bacterium | reverse complement strand
TCCAGTCGACATCGTCGCCAAATCTGGCTTAAGCGGTGTTGAAACCGTTTTTACCATTCTCCACGCTGGTGGTAAGTTTGGTGAGACTGGTGGATACAAAGTATCCGGTGGTCTACATGGTGTTGGTGCTTCCGTTGTTAACGCGTTATCTGAATGGTTAGAAGTCACAGTTAAAAAGAACGGCGGAATTTACTACATCAAATTCGGTCGTGGCGGAAAACCACTCGACCACTTAAAGAAGATTGGTGAATGTCCAATTGAGGAAACTGGAACAACAGTTACCTTTAAACCAGACGACACCATCTTTACTGAAACCACAGTGTATGATTACGACATTATCTGTGATCACTTAAAACAAATGGCCTACCTCAACAAAGGCGTCAAAATTGAAGTCATTGATGATCGTGGTGGCCAACCAAGAAGTGAAACATACTGTTATGAAGGTGGTATTAAAGAGTACGTTGAAGCAATTAACTTCAATAAGACCCCAATCATGCAGGAAGTTATTTACTGCGAAGGACGTGGTAAATACATCGTTGGCGGAGAAGATAAAGGTCACATTTATTGTGAAGTTGCTATGCAATATAACGAAACATACAACCCAACCATCTTCTCATTCTGCAATAACATCCACACCCATGAAGGTGGAACCCATGAAGAAGGTTTCCGTCTGGCCATGCGTCGTGTAATGAACGATTACGCTAGAAAAGCCAAACTCTTAAAAGATGGTCAAGATGATCTTGAAACAAGCGATATTTTGGAAGGTTTAACCGCGATTATTTCGATTAAACACCCAAATCCACAATACGAAGGTCAAACAAAGACCAAACTTGGAAATAGCGAAGTTCGTAAGATTGTTAGCCAAATCGTTGGTGAGCAACTTGAAAGATTCCTCCTTGAAAATCCAAAGCTTGCCGAGACAATCATTTCTAAACTTCGTACTGCCGCGACAGCTCGTATGGCTGCTCGTATGGCCCAAGAAAATGCTCGTCGTAAAACCGGTCTTGAAGTCACAACACTTCCTGGAAAATTAGCGGATTGTTCCAGTAAAGATCCATCCATTTGTGAGCTCTACATCGTCGAAGGTAACTCCGCTGGTGGTAGTGCTAAAAACGGACGTGACCGTGAGACTCAAGCAATTCTTCCACTGCGTGGAAAAATCTTAAACGTTGAAAAAGCAACACAAGAAAAAGCATTTGAAAATGCTGAAATCGGAAACATGATTGTCGCCATCGGAGCTGGTATTGATCCAGAATTCCATGTCGAAAAGATTCGTTATCACAAAATCGTGATCATGACCGATGCTGACGTTGACGGTAGCCACATCAGAATCCTTCTTTTAACCTTCTTCTTCCGCTTTATGAAGGAACTTATTGAAGGTGGATATGTCTACATCGCTCAACCTCCACTATACAAAGTTGATTATCACGGCAAGCAATTCTATGCCTATAACGATGAACAACTTGAAGTAATTAAAAAACAACTCAACCTCAAACCTGGATACCCGTTCCAACGTTATAAAGGTCTTGGTGAAATGGACGCAGAACAACTTTGGGAGACAACCATGGATCCAAAAACCAGAAAAATGTTACGTGTAACCATGTCTGATGCAATTGAGGCAGACAAAGTCTTTACTGACTTAATGGGTGATGAAGTTCTTCCAAGAAAAGAATTCATTCACAAGTATGCTAAGTTCGTTAAGAACTTAGATATCTAATAGGAGGACATGAAAATGGCTGAAGAAGAAAAGAAAATTGAAGCTAACGAAGAAGCTGTTGATGATTCCAAACTCCAAGAAATTGAAGATGGTATTGTTCCAGGACTTCGTGATACAGATTTAGCTCAAGAAGTTCGCAATTCCTTCCTTGATTACGCGATGAGCGTTATCGTCTCTCGTGCAATCCCAGATGTCCGTGATGGATGTAAACCAGTTCACCGTCGTGTTATTTATGGCATGCAGATGAGCGGAATGCTTCCAGGCACCGCCTATAAGAAGAGCGCTCGTATTGTTGGTGACGTCATGGGTAAATATCACCCACATGGTGATGCTGCTATTTATAGCACCCTCGTTCGTCTAGCCCAACCATTCGCGATGCGTTATACATTAGTTGATGGTCATGGTAACTTTGGTTCCGTTGATGGTGATGAACCAGCTGCGATGCGTTATACCGAAGCTCGTATGACCAAACTCGCCACCGAAATGGTTCGCGATTTAAACTGTGATACAGTTGACATGGTTGATAACTATGATGGTACTGAAAGAGAACCATCTGTTTTACCAGCCAGGTTCCCTAACTTATTAGTTAATGGATCAAACGGTATTGCTGTTGGTATGGCTACATACATTCCAACTCATAACCTTGGTGAAACAATCGACGCTGTCATTGCTGTCGCTCGTAATCCAGAAATTACTCCAATCGAAATCATGCAAGACTACTTACATGGTCCTGATTTCTCCACTGGAGCAACAATTTTAGGTCGTTCTGGCATTCGCGATTATTTTGAAACAGGTACCGGATCAATCGTTATCCGTTCCAAGTGTGAAATTAAAGAAAACGAACGCACAGGCAAAAAACAAATCATTGTTCACGAGATTCCATATCAAGTGAATAAAGCAAATATGATTGAATCAATCTCTCACTTAGTGAGAGATAAAGTGATTGAAGGAATCACTGATATTCGTGATGAATCCTCAAAAGGAAATGTTCGTGTTGTAATCGACGTTCGCCACGACTCCATCCCAGAAGTGATATTAAATCAACTTTATAAGATGACCCAACTTCAAACAAGCATGGGTATTATTATGCTCTGCTTAGTTGATGGTGCACCAAAGATTCTTCCAATTACTGAAATCTTAAAACACTACCTCGATTTCCAAGTCGAAGTGGTAGAAAGACGTACCAAATTCTTACTTAAGAAAGACGAAGCTCGTGATCATATCGTCGTTGGTTTATTAAAAGCCATTGGTGATATTGATGAAATTGTTGAAACAATTAAGAAAGCTGCCACTCCAGAAGATGCTACTAAAGCATTAATGGAAAAATTCGGTTTCTCCGAAGAACAAACAGCCGCGATTTTGGCAATGACCCTTCGCCGTTTAACCGGTCTTGAAGCTGGAAAACTTGAAGAAGAAAGACGTCAACTTGAAGCAAACATTGCTAAATATCGTTACATCTTAGAAGCACGTGAACATATTGTTGACGTTGTTGTCGAAGAATTGACTGAAATTAAAGAAAAATACTCCGATGAACGTAAGACCGAAATCTCTGATGAAGCCGCGACAATCGAAGATGAAGCTTTAATTCCAGAAAAGGATATCGTTATTACTCTCACCAAGAATAACTATGTTAAGAGAATGGAAGATGATACTTTCCGTACTCAAAACCGTGGTGGTCGTGGTGTGAGAGGTATGACAACAAACGATGAGGATGAAGTCGCGATTATGCTTCATACAAAAACACACATCGATGTCATGTTCTTCTCTAATTTAGGACGTGTTTATCGTTTACGTGGTTACATGATTCCAGAAGGAAGCCGTGTTTCTAAAGGCATTCCAATTCAAAACCTTCTCAACCTTGAAAAAGGTGAAAAAGTCGTCTCCATTATTCCAGTTGATGACTACTCTGAAGGAAAATACCTCTTCTTTGCCACCCGCGATGGTGTTGTTAAACGTACCGCTATTGGTGAATTTGCTTCCATCCGTCGTAATGGTAAGATTGCTATCTCCTTACGTGATGATGACGTCTTATTAGATGTTAAACACACCGATGGAGATACCAAGATTGCTCTTGCATCAAGCAAAGGTAAAGTTGTCCGCTTCCATGAAAATGAAGCTCGTCCACTTGGCCGTACCGCTTCTGGTGTGAAAGGTATTGATCTAGATGAAGGCGCTTATGTTGTTGGTATGACAACCAGCCTTGAAGGTAATTACATCTTAGTTATTACCGCAAAAGGATTTGGTAAGATGAGCCTTAGTGAAGAATACCGTGAATCTCACCGTGGAACTAAAGGCGTGATCGCTCTTAATACCACAGCTAAAAACGGTAAACTTGTTGCCTTTAGAAGTGTTAATGGCGATGAAGACTTAATGATGGTTACTAATGGCGGAACAGTCATTCGTATTCCACTCGAACAAGTTAAAGTTGCTCACCGTGTCACACAAGGTGTCCGCGTGATTAGACTTGAAGATGAAAAACAACGTGTTAGCTCGATTACAGTTGTCCCTCATGATGAAGAAGCTGAAGCCGGTGAAGTAGCTCAAGAAGCTGCTCCTGTGGAAGAAGCAGAATAATGGGGTTTTGCAAAAAATATTCGAGAATTGCAATAGATTTTGCAAAATAAAAAGAAAGGAATTTCTCTATGATTGATATAAAATTAATCCTTGAAAATCCACGTGAAATCGAAGCTAAATTAGCCAAAAAAGGATGCGTTGTTAACTTCGACCCACTCATTAAACTAAGTGAAAGAAGAAAAGAATTAATCCTCCGTGTTGAAGAAGCAAAAGCAGAAAGAAATCGTCTCTCGGCTAGTGTTCCTCAAGTGAAGAAAGAAGGCGGCGATATTCAAGCTATCTTTGCGAAAGTTAAAGAGATTAGTGCGAATAGTGCTAAAGACGAAGAAGAGCTTGGGAAAGTTGAAGAAGAAATTAAAGCATTCCTCCTTCCACTTCCAAACCTTCCTGATGATGACCTTCTTGCTGGTGGAAAAGAAAACAATAAGGTGATCCACGAATATGGAAAACCACAAAAATTTGATTTCAAAGCGAAAGACCATGTCGAACTTTGCGAATCACTTGGTTTAATTGATTATGTTCGTGGCGCCAAGATGAGTGGACACGGATGCTGGGTTTATACCGGTTTAGGTGCTCAACTTGAATGGGCTCTATTAAACTTCTTCATTTCCGAACACCTTAAAGATGGTTACAAATTCATTCTTCCTCCACATATCCTTAACTATGAAAGTGGATATGTTGCTGGACAGTTCCCAAAATTCATTGATGATGTCTTCTCTTTAGAAGGTGTTGAACCAAAGAAATTCATTCTTCCAACTGCTGAAACAGCATTAGTGAATCTTCACCGTGATGAAATTATTCCTGGTAACAAATTACCTTTAAAATATTTCGCCTATACCCCATGCTACCGTAAGGAAGCTGGAACATATCGCACGGAAGAACGCGGAATGATTCGTGGATACCAATTCAACAAAGTTGAAATGTTCCAATACACCACTGAAGAAGGCGATCAAGCAGCATTCGAAGAACTCGTTAGCAAAGCCATTTCTCTTATGGAAAAACTTGGCTTAACATTTCGAGTTTCTAAACTAGCTGCTGAAGATATCTCTGCTTCGATGGCTCGTACATATGACATTGAAGTTTATATTCCAAGCATGGGCATTTATAAGGAAGTTAGTTCTGTTTCGACAGCACATGATTACCAAGCTCGTCGAGGAATGATTAGGTATCGTGATGAAGCAACCGGAAAAACCAAATATGCTCATACATTAAATGGTTCTGGTTTAGCAACATCACGTGTCTTCCCAGCAATGATGGAACAATTCCAACAACCAGATGGATCGTTTAAGATTCCTGAAGTCTTGCGTCCTTGGATGGGTGGAATGGAATTCATTAAACCAGTCAAATAAGACATAAACAAAAGAGCAGTCAAAATAAAATGACTGCTTTTTTTATTATATAAATCGTGTTAAGATTACTTCGCCATCGCGATAATTTACTGTGAACCAGGTCAGGATAGGAATATAGCAGCCTTAAGCAACTAGGTTATGTGCGATGGTTTAATTTTATGAATCAGTTAGATGAAAAATATATGAGAATTGCTTTGGATTTAGCTAGAAAAGCTGAATCTGAAGACGAAGTGCCTGTTGGCTGTGTCATTGTTGAAGATGGCAAAATTTTAGCTCACGGTTCTAATAAAAGAGAGCAAAAAACTGATCCAACAATGCACGCGGAGATGATTGCGATTCGTAAGGCTTGTGCCAAGAAAAAATCTTGGAGATTAGAAAACTCAACAATCTATATCACTTTAGAGCCATGTTCAATGTGTGCTGGAGCCATTTTATGGTCACGCTTTAAAAGAGTTGTTTATGGTGCAACTGATCCAAAAGGCGGTGCGCTCGGTGGTTCATATAATTTATTTGAACAACCAAACTTGAATCATCATCCAGAAATTGAAGGCGGTGTCCTAAAAGACGAATGTTCAGCTTTATTAACAAACTTTTTTAAAAAGAAACGTCTATAAATATATACACTGTACAAAAATTAGTATAAAATTAACGAAAAGTAAAACTTTTAGAGGACATTATGAACGAAGAAAAGACTGTTCAATTAAATAACGAAGAAGATGAACGTCATTTTCCGGTCGATTTAGAAGTTGGTTTAACTTCGGCTCAAGTTGAACAACGTAACGAAGAGGGTCTGGTTAACCGTATTCCAAAACACGTTTCTAAATCATACTGGAGAATTATTCTCGATAATGTTCTTAATTTCTTTAATATTTTACTTTTTGGTTTATCCATTTTAATGATTATTGCCCAAATCGAAATTACTGCATTTGGGTTTTTGTTTATCTTAATCATTAACATCATTATTGGTTTATACCAAGACATCCACGCTCGTCACCTAGTTGATAAATTACGTGTTGTTTCTTATCCGGTTGTTAATGTGCTTCGTGATGGAAAACTCCAGCAAATCCCAGCTAATCAGTTGGTTTTATCGGATATTGTAAAGGTTGATCTTGGTGATCAAATTGTATGTGATGGAACTGTTTTATCTGGTTCTGCGGAACTTAATGAATCCATGCTTACCGGTGAATCGGTTGGCGTTGTGAAAGAAAAAGATTCCAAAATTTATTCTGGATCATATGTCACATCAGGAAGATGCTTCTATCGTGTTGAAAAACTCGGCAAAGACAACTATGCTGAACGTCTACAAACCAAAGCAAAAGAATTTAAGCGTGGCAAATCCGAGATTTTAAATACACTTAATTATATTTTCCGAATTATTTCTGTGATCGTCATTGTTCTTGGTGGCGCACTATTTATATCAGTTATTTCCAAAGGAAACCTCGTTTATCCAGATGTAATGGAAGATTCTGAATTTCAGAAGACTGTCCGGGCTATTTCTGGTTCGATGGTGGCGATGATTCCTACAGGAATGTATCTTTTAACATCTGTTACATTAGCAATTGGTGTTATTCGTTTAGCTAACCATCGAGTCCTTGTTCAATCAATGTACTCTATCGAGATGCTCGCTCGTTGTGATGTTTTGTGTTTGGATAAAACAGGAACTATTACAGATGGAACGATGCATCTAAAAGAAATCTATCAATTATCTGATACAAGTGAAGATGAAATTAGGCAGATATTGCACACATTAGTCGATGCAACAGGAGATAACAACTCAACTGCGAACGCGATTTTAACAACATGCGGGGATGCCCGTGTCATTAAATGTTATGGAGAAATTCCATTCAATTCAGAACGTAAATATTCCGCTGTATTCCTTTCTGATGGCAGAAATGTTGTTGTTGGTGCAAGAGAATTCCTTGGTTGCAAAGATGAAGAAATCATTCGTAAGTGTAAAGAATACGAACGTCACGGATTACGAGTTTTACTCGTTGGCCAAACCAAAAAAGAGATTTCTATCCAAAAAGAATTACCGAAACTAGAGTTTTTAGCAATCTTAGTTATTGAAGATCATATTCGTGAAGATGCTTATGAAATTGTGAAATGGTTCAATGATAACGATGTTAGTTTAAGAGTTATTTCCGGTGATAACCCAATTAGTGTTAGTCAAATCGCTGAACGCGTTGGAGTACCTGGAGCCAGTAAATTTATTTCACTTGAAGGAATGTCGTTAGACGAGGTTCGTTTAATTGCAAACAAATATACTGTTTTCGGACGTGTTTCTCCTGAACAAAAACAGGTTATCGTCGAGACACTTCAAGAATGTGGGCATACAGTTGCTATGACTGGCGACGGTGTTAACGATATTTTAGCTTTGAAGGTTGCCGATTGTTCTATTGCCATGGCTTCCGGAACAGACGCCACGAAAAATACTGCACACTTGGTTGCTCTTGATTCAAATTTTGGTTCTCTTCCAAAAGTTGTTGCCGAAGGTCGACGTGTTATCAATAACCTACAAAGAACGTGCACGTTATTCTTAACAAAAACGGTCTTTGCCGTCATTATGACATTGATGTTCTTCGTTGTTGGTTTAGTAAAAATTACTGACAGAACCTTCATAAATTATCCATTTATCACCAATTCGATGTATCTTTGGGAACTTCTTACTATTGGTATCGGATCATTCTTCCTATCGATCCAACCAAACGAGGAAAGACTCAAATCATCATTTATTATTAACATTTTAAAACGAACACTTCCGGCCGGACTTCTGCAGATAATTATTCCATCGATATTCTTTATTATTAATTTGGCTAATCCAAACGCTTTAAATGATGCCGGTTTAGGCTATGAAGCCGCTATTACGTTTGGAATTATTGGGTTTAGTTTCGGTAGTATAGTTGTCTTTACTAGAACTTGCTGGCCGTTTGATAAATATCGTCTGGGTTTAGTTATTACAATAGTAGTACTGTTTGTTATTGCTATATGTATCGATAAATTCGTTATCTATGATAACGGTTTGATTAAAACTGGTGGAAGCAGATCAATTTTCACAATCGATTATGACTTAGTAACCAAGGATAATTGGTGGATTTTAGCACTTGTTTGTGCCTTATCAATTCCAACATTATTCTTGTTTGAATTAATTGCTAATGCGTCTGTTAATCGCTTAGCTGAAAAGAACGAAAAGTTTAGAGGTGCTATTGATGAAAATTTCAAAGGAAGTACAACAAGCTCTAAGTAACAACAAACCAGTTGTTGCTCTAGAATCAACAATCATTTCTCACGGGATGCCATATCCAAAGAACGTTGAGACCGCAATGCTCGTTGAAAAAACAATTCGTGAGCATGGTGCAGTTCCAGCAACAATTGGAATTATTGATGGTGAGCCAATCATTGGAATGAGCCCAGAAGAAATTGAAGAATTTGGAAAAAGAAAAGGGATTTGCAAGGTTTCTCGTCGTGATTTACCAGTAGTTTTTGCAAGAAAAACATGGGGTGCGACGACTGTAGCAGCCACAATGATTTTAGCCAATATGGCCGGTATTGAAGTATTCGTTACTGGTGGTGTTGGTGGCGCTCATCGTGGCGCACAAAATAACTTTGACATTTCTGCCGATCTTGAAGAACTAGGTAAAACAAACGTTACAGTTGTTTCAGCTGGAGTCAAAGCAATTCTTGATTTAAAACTTACACTCGAAATCCTTGAAACGAAAGGCGTTCCAGTTCTTTCATATCAATCTGATGAGTTTGCTGATTTCTACACAAGACACTCTGGTATCAAGATGGAAAACGTTGTTAACTCACCAAAAGAAGTTGCTGAGATTATCCATGCAAAAAGAGTTAACAAACTTGATGGTGGAATTCTTGTTGCAAACCCAATCCCTGAAGAAGATGCCATGGATGCTGATGTGATTAATGCTGCTATTGAAACAGCCTTAAAGAAAGCCGATGAAGAACATATTGAAGGAAAAGACATAACTCCATTCCTTCTTAAAACTATTGTCGAGCTTACTCATGGTGATTCATTAGAATCAAATATTAAACTAGTTATTAACAATGCTAAACTTGGCGCAGCGATTGCTACTGAATTAACAAAGTTATGAAAATTGAAGCAAAGTTTCAACTTGGTCTTTTAAAATTGATCAAAGAGATGCCTCTTGATGAGATCAATGTTGTTTTACTTTGCGAACACGTTAAGTCAAATCGCCAAACATTTTATTACCATTTTAGAGATATTTCGGATGTTGTTGAGTCTATCTTCTTAAAGGACAAACAAACTTTTAATCTCAAATATAAAAACTTTGATGGGGTGATGAAACAAATCGTTGCGTATATGAACAGTAAATATTCGTTCCTTTATGCAATTAATAAATCATTCTGTAGTGATAAAGAAGAATCATTCTTCTACTCATATTTCTATAGTTCAATTTCCAATCTTCTTGGTGATGTTAAAAAGATTCCAAACGGAAACTCAATCATGCGTTATCTATGCACATTATACTCGTCTGAGATGATGTACTGGTTAGCACAAAAACGACGTGAAAAAGTAGAAATGTTAACCAGACGAATGAAAGTGATTTGGAATTACTTCACATCGCAATATCATCAGGATTTACGCAAGATTTAAGGGGGATTTTTATGAAAAAAGAATCTGTAATTAGTACCGTATTTCTATTTATTGTCTTAGCTGTGGCAATCATCATGGGATTAACTGTAATCTCTGATGCATTTGAAAGACTTTATGAACCAAATCTTTCACCAGTTGTATTTACATTGGTGGTTCTGATTGTCGGTTTTGTCTTCAACATTGTCTTTATGGAGATATCTCACATTGTTGGTGCCAAGGCCGGTAAATGCAAAGTCGTTTCAGTTAACTGTTACTTCCTTTGTTTAAAGAGGAAAAAAGAAGGATGGAAATTCTGCATCGATGATTTCGACGGATTAACCGGAGAAACAAAAATAATTAAAACAGAAAAGAGCAAATTAAATGCATACGTCTGGATGCCAATAGTTTTCTACGCTGCAGAACTTGCAACCTGTATTGTTCTTTATTCAATGGGTCAAACTGCACCAAGCGGAAGCGCAATGAAATGGCTTGCTATTGCCGCTCTTCTTTGGATTATTCTTTCTTCAATTTTATTTGTGTATGATTTCATTCCATTTAAGTTAGATACAATGAATGATGGATATCGTTTATCATTACTTACAAAACCAGATAATGCTAAAGCATTAGTTGACTACATGGATTATCAAGGACGCCTGGCAATTGAAGATGAATCAGCAACCATTGAATTTAATGAAACATTGACTGATTTTACTGTTGAATTAAACCTTATTGCGGTGGAACATGCATTATTAAAACGCGATTACGATAAGGCTCTTGAAATGCTTCTTAAAATGAAGAATCCAGAATTAAAAATCGATGCTTTCTTAAAGAAGAGAATCGTTGCGTTAGAGATGTTTGTTTATTTAATGACCAAACCGCTTGATGAAGTGAAGAAATTCTATGACGAACAAGTTAATGATGGAGATCGTAAATACATTTCTAACGAAGCATCAGTTGAATCTTTAAGAGCTTACGCTTTAATTGCTGGCTTGATTGATGATTCCTCGTTCGAGGTTCAATACGCCTTATCCAAGAGAGAAAAGGCGTTTAAAAAAGTGAATAAGGCCGACTTAGAAGAAGAAAAGAAACTCTTCGATGAAGTCATTGGAAAAATTCAAGAAAAACATCCTGATTGGAAAAAATAAGAAAATGAAAAAGGAACGGCAAATCGCGTTCCTTTTTTGCAAAACTTGAATATTTTTATTTGAGAAGTTAACTAATCCTTTTCTTCGTAGCGATCATTACTTTCTTGCGGAAAGTCTTCGTAAATCTCCGAATCCTCTTGGACATTTGCTAGCTTACATGTGTGCTCGCCAGGTTTTAATCCAACAGTTTTTAAAGAGGATTTAGGATCCATAAAATCATCAAGATCTAAATTAAATTTACTACAAAGATAAGCTAATTCGCATTTATCTGGTTGGTAAAGACCTTTACGAATCTGCCAAAGAACTGGTAATTGAAGTCCGTAAACTTTGCAGAACTTCTTATCTCCAAATCCCGAGCGTTTTTGAATAAAATCAACTTTCTCAAAGAGTGTCATTATTTTTCTTTTTCTTTTTTCAATAAATCACGAATTTCAGCAAGAAGTTCAGTTTCGGTTGGTTCAGGCGCTCCTGCTTCAACTGGTGCTGGTCTTTCTTCTGGGTGTTTTTCATAGTATTCTTCTTTTGCTTTTGCTTTAGCTTCTTCTTTAAGTCTATTGAAGTAGCCGATTACTTTGATAACGGTGAATAAAACAATAGCAATAATTAAGAATGTGATAACAGCATTGATTAATGCGCCCCAGTCAAGAACTGAACAGCCGGAATAGATGTATTTTCCACCATGTTTGGTGTAAAGGGCTTGTTCGGTTACTTGGAGATTCATAAATTCTCCGACAGTATAAACTTGTTTGTATCCTTCTGGTGGGATTTGACTTGGGCTGGCAGCTGGAAGAATAGTAACTAATCCAGCAAGTCCACCTGGGACTCCCCACATACAGAGGTTTAACAAGATGTTAACGAGAGCATTAACAATGGCTCCAAAGGCACCACCAATGACAACACCAACAGCTAAGTCAACTGCGTTTCCACGGGAAATAAATGCCTTAAAATCAGCAAGGAAGCCTTTTACTTTTTTCTCTTTTTTGGCCTTTTCTTTTTTCATATTTCTCCTCCAAGGTTAAAATGATTATAATTCATTATTTAATTAAATAAAATAGTGTGAAATTCAAATTTTTTGTCTAATATATAAGAAAAGAACAGGTGTTATATATGAACAAAGTAAAAGTTATTGTTGATTCAACTGCCGATTTAACGCCGGAGTTATATAAAGAATTTGACATCGAAGTAATTCCTCTAAATGTCAACTTCGGTGAAGAGAATTATCTAGATAATGTTACTCTTACTCCGGATGAGCTTTATGCGAAGGTTAAAGAAAAGAAAACTCTTCCAAGTTCTGCTGCCGCATCCCCAGCTGTTATTGAAGAAGTATTTAGAAAATACATTGATCAAGGTTACGATATTGTTTTTACCGGAATTGGTTCAACATTATCAACCAACTTCCAAAGCGCAACCATTGCTAAATCTGCTTTCCCAGATGATCGTATTTATTTAGTTGATTCCTTGAATCTTTCTTCAGGAACTGGATTATTGGCTTTAAAAATCGGTCGTTTGGCTAAAGAAGGAAAGTCAGCAAAAGAGATTTGTGAAGAAGTTAGTCCTTTAGCAAGTAAAATCTCTTCCCAATTCATTGTTGATACCCTTGATTACCTTCATAAAGGTGGTCGTTGTAGCGGAACCGCTAAAATCTTTGGTCATCTCTTCCACATTCACCCAATGATTAAGGTCATTGATGGTAAATTAATTGTTTACAAAAAACCTCGTGGAACATTGAAGATGGCTGCAAACGAACTTCTCAATGTCTTCAAAGAAGACTTCCCAAATGTTGATCTTGAAAACGTTATGATTACACACGCTGGAACCTCTAGAGAAGTTGCGGATTATCTCCACGCTGAATTAGGAAAAATGATTGACCCAAAATGTATTCACGAAACACGTGCTGGTTGTGTTATCTCAACCCACTGTGGTTACGGAACAATTGGTATTCTCTATATTAAGAAATAAGCAAACAAAAACTCGAGAAGCAATCTCGAGTTTTTTTGTTGTTTATTCGCCAGAAACGAACAATTTTTGAAAGCTTATTGATGGACAAGAAGCTTTGCTTCCTAAAAGGAATTTTGAATTCGATCCAACGTCTTTAATGTTATTAAACATCTCCACTAAGTTGCCAGAAACAGTAATTAAGGAGAGAGGTTCAGCAAGTTTTCCATCGCGAATCATAAATCCCTGGGATTGTAAGGAGAAGTTTCCGCTTCTAGCGTTCATGCCAGCGTGTAAACCTTCTAAGTCAGTAATGTAGACACCTTCTTTAATCGAAGACATCATTTCTTCTTCCGATTTACGTCCCGGTTTAACAATGATGTAACCTAAGCCAGCGCTAGCTTTACCCGCTCCGCGGTATCCATTACCAGTTGGTTCAACTCCATCCTTGGCAGCGGTTTCTAATGTATAAAGGTAAGTTTGAAGAACTCCTTTTTTAACAATGTCCTTCTTATTAATAGCAACACCCTCATCATCGTAGTAGTCGAAGAAAACATTTTTTGTAAGTGGGTTTTCAGTGACTGTTAACTTTTTACTAGCAATTTGTTGATGAAGTTTTCCGATGAATAATGAACTATTCTTTTGAACATCTTCGGCATTGGTGCTAGATAAGAAAGCACGAATTAGTGTAGCGCTGCAATCTGGGTTTAAAATTACTGGGTATTTTTTGGATTTGCATTGAGAACTGCCGAGTTTTTTAAGTGTTTCATCGGCTAATTCTTTAACAAATTTATCAATATCGAATTCTTCTAAATTATTTCCAGCAAAAACCGCATAATTTGAGCGAATCTCGTCTTTTTCTTTTGCGGTAATTTGGGCAACAATCGAGAAATCAGATTTCTTTGTTTTCAGTTTCAAACCATACGAGTTTTGAAGGATTGAATCATCACTACTTTCGGAATAGGAAACGCTAGCGACTTCGTTGATTCTTTTGTCGTAAGCAAAAAGTTTCTTCTCAATTTCAAAAAGGATTTTCTTCTTTTCTTCAAAAGGAACTTCAAAGAGTGCTTTGTTATAGTAACTTCCGCGATGATACTTTTTGCTTCCTTTATAAATAATTACTGGGTCGTTAGTTTCAATAACTCTTGCAGTCTTCTCAATTGAATCAATCATGAATTCAATCGTGTTCTTATCAAATTTTTCTGTGACACATCCACCGAGTTTTCCATTAATAATTCCGCGAGCAACAGCATCAGTGGTGTTTTCTTCGCTATAGTTTTCAATTTCCCCATGGTAGAGAGTCATTGACATTGAGTGGCCTTTGGAAATGTTTAAATCAGCTGCTTCAAAACCATGAGCTTTAGCTAATTCAAAGAATTTTTTTGTATTAAATCTCATTTTAATTCTCCTCCATTTCCACCGACTAAAATGTTTTGAACACGGATTGTAGGCTGACCAATATCAACTGGAATATAACCACTAGAAGCACCGCACATTCCATTACTACGGTCACAATCATTTCCAACCATATCAATGTTCATTAATACTTCTCCGCCTGTACCAATTAAAGAAGCTCCACGAACTGGTTCGCAGATTTTTCCATCTCTAATGATGTAGGCCTCGCTGCAACCAAAGTTAAATTCTCCGGTTGCCGGATTAACTGAACCACCAGAAAGTGTTTTTGCATATAAACCAAGTTTGGTTGCAGCAATAATTTCTTCTGGAGTTGACTTTCCGTTACAAATATATGTGTTAGACATTCTAGATGTTGGTTCATACTTATATGATTCTCTACGAGAACATCCGTTTGGTTTCATGCCCATACGGCGTCCACCAACAGTGTCGACAAGGTAGTTTTTAAGAATGCCGTTTTCAATTAAAACGACTTTTTGAGTTTTGTTCCCTTCATCATCGATGTTATTTGATCCCCAGGAATTGGCGATTGTTCCATCATCGACAGCACTAACAACTTTGGAAGCAATTTGCGTTCCAAGTTTGTTAGAGAAAACAGATAAGTTTTTCGACACTGATGTAGCTTCTAAGGAGTGTCCACAAGCCTCGTGGAAAATGACACCTCCGTTACCATTACCGATAACAACAGTCATTTTTCCGCTTGGGCAATCTTTAGCAGAAAGCATTGTAATTGCTGATTTTGCTGCTTCTTTTGCTAGAGCAACTAGATCAACATCGTTTTTAAAATGTTCAAATCCGGACATTGCTCCTGGACCTTCAAATGCTGTTTCGTATTTTTCTCCATCTGAAGCAATGGCAGATAAGATCGCACGTCCACGTTCCTTTTCATCGTGAACAATTAATCCGTTTGAGTTAATAATCGTAATTTTTGATTGAGAATTAGCGAATGCGGCTTTTGTACGAACGATTCTTTTGTCGTATTCACGCATTACCTTTTCTGCTGGTCGAATGTAGTTAATTTTGTCTTCGACACTCACCTCACTAAGTGGTTCTTGAGCAGGATGATTATTTTTAAAATGTTTGGTTTTTAATGTTTCTACTTTGAGAACTTGTTTTCCATTAAATGAATTAGAAAGAGATTTAGCTAATTCAAGGAGTCCTTTTGTAGAAACATCATTGGTGTATCCATAAACACTATTTACGTTTTGTAAGATTCTAAGACCTGCTCCATAAGTTTTAGAAACACTAGAAGCATCTACTTTTCCATTTTCAATGGATACTACTTGAGAAATCTTTTCTTCAATATAGATTTCTGCATAGTCTCCACCAGTAGAAAGAGCAGTATTTAGAATTGATAAATAAGCTGATTTCGATGGCATATTTCTACCTCCGTATTTTCAATTATATTGATGCGACTAACTTAATTAAAGAAAAGAATAAATCTTTTATTTGTTGATTTTGCTAAATCTCATTGGTATCATTAACGAGCAACTTTCTTTAGGAGCCACTTGAGCCCTAAGGCAGAAGGAGTTAAAGATTTATGAAAAAAGATATTCACCCACAAGTTTACGAAGTAGAAGTGACTTGCATCTCCTGTGGTAGCAAATTCAAAACCCACAGCACAAGAAAAGACATTAAGGTTGATACCTGTGCCAACTGTCACCCATTCTACACTGGCAAACAACGTTTCGTTGCTGCCGATGGCCGTGTTGATCGATTCAATAAAAAATACGGAATTAAGTAATCTAATACATAAAATGACCGTCAATCGACGGTTTTTTATTACTTTCTTATAAAAACTATATAACTTTGTTTTATATAATAAAAAGTTAGTATACAATAACTATATGCGCAAGAATATCTCCGGAATTTTACTAAGTTTACTCGCTCTAACTATTAGTGGTTGTACAACCACCCCGAAGAAGAAACCAAGGAAAAATAGTTCGAGTTCTTTAACTTCGGAAATATCCTCATCTTCTGCTGGGGTATCTTCTTCTGGAGCTGCTCCAACAAGTGCCGGAACTTCATCAAGTAGCGAACCTACTCCAACTTCCCAAACTAGCGAGGTTCCTCCTACTTCGAGTAGTTCAACACCGGCGCCTACTTCAGCAACAAGCGTTATTCCGCCTGCACCAAGTAGCAGTTCAACACCTGCTCCAACCAGTGAATCAAGCGTTATTCCACCTGCACCAAGTAGTAGCTCTGTTGTTCCTCCTCAACCTTCAAGTTCTTCAACACCAATCCCTACTTCAAGTAGTTCGGTTGATCCAGTTGTGGATGCATATTACGCTAGCGTAAAAGATACTGATTCTGGCGAAACATTGCGAAATAAACTTAATGGAATTATCAAAAACGGCCATACAAAAATTGCCTACAAATCTTTGGCTGATTGTATGACTTATACCGATCGTGATTGGAATAAATCTCCAGATAAAAACGATACCAATCCTTATATGCACATTATTTATTTGCACGATAATGAAGATAAGGCTTATACGAGAAATGATTACACCGATGTATGGGACAAGGAACATATTTGGGCGAAATCTAATGGGTCATTTAGTAGTGATTCTTACTATTCTTATAGCGATTTACATCATTTAAGAGCTTCGGATAAAAACAACAACGGAACAAGAAGTAATTATTGTTTCAACAATTTAAGCACAAGTCAGAGCGGTGTTACATATGTAAAAGATGGTAATGGAGATAACTCCGGTTTACTTCTTCCAAATGCTTGTTACATGCCTCAAGCATGTGATAGAGGCGATGTCGCTAGAGCACTCTTTTATATGGCAACTCGATACGCAGATGGATCTGACACAAACTGCCCATTATATTTATCTTTTGAAGACACAAATAATAATTCCGATGGATGGTGGGGACATCTTGATGTCCTTCTACAATGGCACCAAGAAGACCCAGTTGATGAATTTGAAAAGCATCGTAATGATTTAATCTTCACTGATTTTCAACATAATAGAAACCCATTTATTGATCACCCAGAATACGCCGCACGTATCTGGTCTAAATAAGTTTCAATAATGTATGATGATAAAATCATGTTATATTATTAGTTAGATATTGTCCGAGGAGGCAAAAGTAATGATCTCAAACAAAAAACTATTAATCATTCCACTAATTGCTTTACTTTTAACTGGATGTAACACCCCACGTAAAAGCAAAAAGCGCTCCACAACCGATTCTAGCCAAGGCGGTGGCGGTGGCGGAACTGGAAGAGTAGGGCCTGTTTCAGGAAAGGAAATTTCCGAAACTGGACGTATCCTCGGAACAAAATATGTCTATGACATCCCTGTTGGAGATTATTACAACGGATTAGATGATTCTAAAACAGGAACCGATCTCATCAATGCACTCCACGATTTTAATGAAAGCAAGATTACAAAATTAACCGGTTATTCCTCAATCCTTGGTGCAGGTTTCTATACCGATAACCATGGTGAAGATGGAAAGATTTATGGCTTCTATGAAGATCAAAGCATTACGAGTGTATCTGGTTCAGGATGGAACCGTGAACACGTTTGGCCAGCTTCTAGAACACAAAATGGTCGTGATGAAGAAACCGATCCAGTAGAAATGGATTGCTTACACATTCGTCCAACCGACCCAAACGCAAACCAAAGCCGTAGCAATATTTTCTATGGGCAATCTAGTCCAAACTTCGATCCAGGATACAAAATTGAAGCATACCGTGGAGAGGCTGCTCGTATTATTTTCTACGTTGCTATTAAAGATCCGGTATTAAAGATTGAAGATATCGACAATGTCGATTACAAGAGTAGACCAAATACAATGGGCAAACTCTCCGACATGTTAAGATGGAACCTCCAATACGCGGTTCGTGATCAAGAACTTTACCGCAATTCTGGTTCTCAATACAAACAAGGCAACCGCAACCCATTCGTTGATCACCCAGAATATGCTTGCAAAATTTGGGGTTCAACCAACGCAACAACTCGTCAAATTTGTGGCATGTAAAACATGCTTTATCTAAATAAGTGATTCATATGAAGAAGAAATTTTATATTACGACTCCAATCTACTATCCAAGTGCTGAGGCGCATATTGGTCACGCATATTGCACAACAATGTGCGATATTTTAGCGCGCTATAAAAGAATGAGAGGAGTTGAAACATACTTCTTAACAGGAACCGATGAACACGGCCAAAAAATCCAAAATAAGGCCGCAGAAAAAGGTGTCACTCCTCAACAATATGTCGACGAAATCGCTGCAAAATTTCAGGATTTATGGAAAGCAATGCGTATTTCAAACGATGATTTCATTCGTACAACTCAAGAACGTCATGTTCGTGTTGTCCAAGATATTTTCACCCACTTCCTAAAGAACGACGATATTTATCTTGGTAAGTATGAAGGTTGGTATTGTACACCTTGTGAATCGTTCTGGACTGAAACTCAAGTTGGTGAAGAACACCTTTGTCCAGATTGTCATCGCCCAGTTCATAAAGACAGCGAAGAAGCCTATTTCTTTAAGATGCAGAAATATCTTCCTGATTTAATGAAATTAATGGATGAGAATCCAAAATTTATTCTTCCAATCTCTCGTAAAAACGAGATGATGAATACATTTATTAACAAAGGTCTTGATGACTTATGCGTTTCTAGAACTTCGTTTGACTGGGGAATTCAAATTAGAGAAAACCCAAAACATGTTATCTATGTTTGGTTAGATGCTCTAACCAATTACATTACAGCTTTAGGTTATGATTCGAAAGATGACTCCTTATTTAAAAAATTCTGGGAAGATCCAGATTGCGAAATTGTTCATATTGTTGGAGCTGATATTTCTCGTTTCCATGTTATTTATTGGCCAATGTTCCTTAAAGGACTTGGTTTAAGAATGCCAGACCGCGTTTTCGTTCACGGATTACTTGATTTAAATGGTGAAAAAATGTCTAAATCTCGCGGCAATGTTGTTTCACCAATTCCATTAATCAAAAGATACGGTGTCGATCCAGTTCGTTGGTTCTTAGCTAAAGAATTCTCTTTTGGTACAAATGGTCGATTCTCCTCTGAATTATTTGCTGAACGTACAAACACAGATCTTGCAAATAATTACGGAAACTTAATTTCCCGTACAGTTTCGATGATTTCTAAGTATTTTGAAGGAGTTGTACCAGAACTTAAAAATCCTGGAGAAAAAGAAGAAAATATCCGTGTTTTGACGGAGAAAACAATTTCTCAATATGAAGCTTTAATGGATGATTTAAAACCAACAGAAGCTCTTGAATGTGTCATGGAACTTCTTAATGTTGCGAATAAATATATTGAAGAAACTCAGCCTTGGGTTTTAGCTAAAGAAGGAAAGACTGAAGAACTCGGAAATGTAATGGCGGTTCTAACAAACACCATTCTTGTTTCAACCAAACTTCTCTCCCCAGTTTTAGTTGAGAGTGCTCCAAAAGTTTATGTTTCATTTGGTGTGCCTGAGGAACTTCAAAAATACGAAACAATTCATCAGTTCTGTCCATACGCTAAATTAAAAGTCGAAAAAGGAACGGTACTTTTCCCTCGACTTGATGTTAAAGTTGAAACAGAGTATATTGATTCAATTTCCAAGTAAGCGGTCCTAGTGGCCGTTTTCTTTTAACCAATAATCAACTACCACCTCTTGGAATGGTGATAAGGAATTTAAAACAAATGTTGGGTCATCATCAACGATGATAATATCATCGTCGATGTGGTCATTATATGCTTCTGTGGTTTGGTTACCGAAGATTTTTAAATATAAATCATTAAACCACTTAGACATATCTTTAAAGAACGTGTGTTGTTCCCAAAAGTGGTTTGAATAAGCAAAGTCTTTCCAGACACAGTCATCGAGAATATCAAAGAACTCAGAGAGCTTTGCATCATCGTTTGCGGTCATTGCCATCGGTTCAAGCGAAGCATAGGCATTACATAAACCGGAGTATTGAAGATAAGGGTCATCACTATTAACACAAATGTACATCGCAATATCATTCGCTTCGGTTTCATTCATGACACCTTTTGTGTGGGCAAGTTCATGGGCGATAACAAAAGGAATATCAATGTTTGGAACGTTTTGGTTATAGTTTGCTTCTCCGGTTGGAAGAAAGGTTACACCGGAAATATTTAGCTCAGTATAAAGCCAGCCAAAAAGTAGCAATTGTTTAGGTTTTGCAGTGAATTTTGCAAAATAATTGCCAGGAATTTTGTCATATTCTTTTGAAATAATTTCATATAATTTTTTATTTGAATAAGGTCTTTTAACAGATCCGTTTTCATCAAATTCTAGTTGAGATGCACATTCGTTTATTTTGTGAGAAGCCCAAACGGAGATCTCGTAATATTGAGATTCGTCAACAACCGAAGTATCTCTGGTATTTAAAACTAATGGTTTGCGGTGGTACGCCATTCCTGCTGTGCCAACATAAATTGTTATTACCGAGAACACAACAACCAAAAGATTCACGATTTTTATTGAACTTTTCTTGAAACCTTCTCTTTTTGTCTTAATTATGAAGATTACAATCCATGAAACACCATAAACAATTGCCGCGATAATTAAGAATTCAAAAATTGACCAAGGAACAATTGATGTTATAAAACCAACTACCATTTGGTACCATCTACCGATTGTAGTTGTCCAAAATTCTGAAACATCTGGAATATTTCTTAAGCCAAAAAGAAGAGCAGAAAAAATAATTAATGCTAAAAGAAAAGAAAATCTAACCTTGTAGAGTTTGACGTAATTCCAAAATTTCTTCATCTACTCAATTTTATAAAAAACACATGATTTAGACTAATAAAAATAATTTTGGCTCTCAAAAACATCGGTAAAACCTCAATAATTTTTGCAAAACCCCAACATTCACAAATAATTAATATACTAAATTTTTAGATTTGTGTTCCTTGAAATCTATTTCAACATTGCTAAATAAAGTCTATTTGTTAAAATAATCGGCGTATGAAGAAATTAGATCAAAATAAAACACCTTATGTTGATGCGTTAAAGAAATACGTATCAGAAGACGTTCTTCCTCTTGATGTCCCAGGGCACCATATGGGAAATGTCAAAAACAGATTAAAAGATTTTATTGGGCAACAACTTTATCGTTGTGATATTAATGCTCCAATTGGAATGGATAATTTAGCCAATCCAACCGGCGTGCTTTTAGATGCACAGAAACTTTGTGCTCAAATGTGCCACGCCGATAAAGCTTTCTTCTTGATTAACGGAACAACAAGCGGAATCTTAGCTATGATTCTTGCAACTTGTCATACTAACGACAAAATTATTCTTCCAAGAAACGTGCATAAATCTATTGTTAATGCTCTTATTCTTTGCGGAGCAAAACCTGTTTATATCATGCCAGAACTGGATAAAGAACTTGAGATTGCTAATCAGCCAACTGCTGATGACTATATTAAAGCAATGCACCGTTATCCAACTGCAAAAGCAGTGTTTGTTATTAACCCAACATATTTTGGTGCAGTTACTGATCTAAAAAGAATCGTTGAAGAGGCCCACGCAAGAGGCATGCTTGTTCTTTGTGATGAAGCACATGGTGCTCACTATTATTTCGATGATGAAGGACCAATTTCAGCAATGGATGCGGGGGCAGATATGTCATCTGTTTCGTTCCATAAAACCGGCGGATCTCTTACGCAGTCTTCCGTTCTTCTAATGAAGACAAGAATGATTGAACGTGCAAAGATCCAAAAAATGGTAAATGTTTTAAACACAACATCACCTTCCACAATTTTGTTAGCATCTTTAGATGCGGCCCGTCATTATGTCGCAACAAAAGGTCGTGAAAACATGAAAAGAGTTCACGAGATTTCTCGATATGCTCGTGAACAAATTGCCAAAATTAAAGGATTTGTGCCTTGTAATAAAGACCATTTCTTAAAACATGGTTGTTTCGATTATGATGACACAAAACTTGTTTTGAAATTAGAACACTTAGACATTAATGGATTTGAACTTTATCACATTCTAAAAGACGAATATAACATTCAAGTTGAGCTTGCTGAAACATATGTTGTGATGGGTATTTTAGCCATCGGGTCAAACAAGCAACAACTCACAAGATTTATCAAAGCTTTAAAAGATGTTTCAAAGAAACATTATAATAAGAAATACGAGTATGAAAGACACGCATTTGGCGTGGATTTCCCATTCCAACTCACTTCTCCAGAGGTTGCCTTTAACGCTCCTGGAAAACGTGTTCCATTAGATGAAGTAGAAAACTTAGTTTCTAAGGAATCAATTATGATTTATCCGCCAGGAATTCCATTAATTGTTCCAGGAGAAGTTTTTACAAAAGAACTTATTACCCGTATTAAAGAATATCAAAAACTTGGAGTCACAATTTTGTCTGACTATGGAGCAAAATTTGTTAATGTAATTGACTTCAAGGAATGGAGAAATTTCCATCAATACAGTCATCGACTTAATGACTATATCGAGAAGAGATTAACAACTCCTCGTGGTGATAACTATGCGATGCCATTTGAAGGCGATCGACATAGCGGAACAATTATTCTTCTTCCATATCGTAAAGACACATGGAGAAATAATGCTAAACCAGCCCAAGAAAACTTCTACGAAGTTATTAAAGCTATTTCGAAATATGAACCAGTTTATGTTGGTATTCACCCACGAATCTACCCAGATGTGATTGGTAAGTACCAAAACATGAAGAATGTTATTCCAATTCGCATTAAATATAACGATTCCTGGGCACGTGATAATTCGCCAATTTTTGTCACAAACGGAAGCAAGATGAGAATCGTTGATTTCCGCTTTAATGCTTGGGGCGGAGAAGTTGATGGACTTTATTCTAACTATAAAGACGACGATCTATTAACTGGAAACCTCGCTAAAAAATTTGGCATGGAACGTTATTACCTAGAGAATTTTATTCTCGAAGGCGGTTCAATTCACGTTGATGGCGAAGGTACAGCAATGGTTACTGAAGCTTGTTTGCTTTCCAGAGGAAGAAACCCTTTACTAAATAAACTTGAGATTGAAGAAAACCTTAAAATTTATCTTAACGTTTCAAAAGTCATCTGGCTTAAAAACGGTATCTATGAGGATGAAACAAACGAACATATTGATAATATGGCGTGTTTCATTCGTCCAGGTGTTGTTGCATTAGCGTGGTCAACAGATCGTAGTGATCCACAATATAAATTCTCTTCAGAGGCATATAAGTTACTAAGTAACGAAACTGACGCTAAAGGAAGAAAACTTCAAGTTGTGAAAATTAAACTTCCGAAACCAATTTATATGTCTAAGAAAGAATCTAAAGGCGTTACTAAAGGTAGATATGATGCAAAACCTCGTGAAGAAGGCGCACGCCTTGCCGCTTCCTACATCAATTTCTATCAGGGAGAAAAATTCGTAATTCTTCCAGCATTTGGAGTTCCAGAAGATAAGTTAGCAAAACAGCAAATGCAAAAACTTTATCCTGAAAAAGAAATTATCCAAATTAATAGCCACGAGATTCTTCTCGGTGGTGGAAATATTCACTGTATAACTATGCAGATTCCATACAACAAGGAGTTTAAAGAAAGAAATGAAAATTAAAGTCGCAATTACACAAATGTCATGTAGTAATGACTATCAAAAAAACATAGCAAAAGCCGAAGATTTAGTGCAAAAGTGCGCTAAAAATGGTGCGAATGTTGTTCTGATTCAAGAGCTATTTTCTAACCTATATTTCTGCCAAGTTGAGGACTATGATAAGTTCGCTTTGGCTGAAGAAGCAGATAATTCGTATTTAATTAAACACTTCCAAGAAGTTGCAAAAAAATACAACGTTGTTTTACCAATTTCTTTCTTTGAGAAATCTGGACCAAATTACTTCAATTCTTTAGTGATGATTGATGCTGATGGAAAGAATCTTGGTTTATACCGCAAGACACACATTCCAACCGGACAATGTTACGAAGAAAAGTTCTATTTCTCTCCGGGAGATACCGGTTTCAAAGTATTCAAAACCAAATTTGGAAAAATCGGTATCGGCATCTGTTGGGATCAATGGTTTCCAGAAACTGCTCGTTGTTTAGCATTAAACGGAGCTCAACTTCTCTTGTATCCTACTGCCATAGGCAGTGAACCTGTTTTAGTGCGCGATTCTATGCCGCATTGGAGAAATACAATGTGTGGTCATGCTGCCGCTAATATCATTCCTGTTTGTGCTTCAAATCGTGTCGGAAAAGAAGTTGTACCAAATTCCGAAATGGTTTTCCAAGGATACTCTTTCATTGCCGATCAATATGGAAATGTTGTTGAAGAAATGAACCGTGAAGAGGAAGGTTTCAGAATTCACGAATTCGATTTAGATGCAATTGATCATGAACGTGTTTCGTGGGGAGTGTTTCGTGATCGTCGTCCAGAATGCTATCAAGACATCATTCATTACGGAAAAAATAAATAATGAATAAAAACGATAAGAAGAAACATAACAAGACCGGACAAGTTCATCCAAGTTCCATTCGAGAATTTAAAGTTAAAGAGGAATGTGAACTTCTTGAATTTCTTCTTTCGAAATACCCAAATTTATCAAGAAACGCCGTCAAATCCTTATTATCTAACCATCAAGTAAGTGTCGATGGCGCTCCCGTTTCACAATACAATTTGAAACTTGTTAAAGAGGATGTTGTGATTGTTTCCAAACGTCGAATTAGCAAGCATCAACGCGCTGATTTACCAATTATTTACGAAGACAACGAGTTCATTGTCATTAATAAACCAAGCGGATTACTTTCTGTGGCCTCGGATACAGAAAAAAGTCGTACAGCATATCGAATGGTCTCTGACTATATTCAACAAAAAGATCGTCACCAAAGAATTTTTGTTGTTCACCGTTTAGATGAAGATACATCTGGCGTATTAATGTTTTCTAAAAACGCTAAATCGAAAGAAGTTTTACAAAAGAATTGGCAAGATATTGTCCAATCTAGAAGATATTACGCAATTGTTGAAGGTAAAATGGAGAAGCAAACAGACACCTTAGTGAACTATTTAAAAGAAAATGCTCTTAACCTTGTTTACTGTTCAAATGACAAAGTGAACGGAAAGAAATCAGTTACACATTACAAAGTGATGAAATCAAATGATAAGTATTCTCTTTTGGATGTGAACATCGACTCTGGTAGAAAAAACCAGATTCGTGTTCAATTAGGTAATATTAATCACTTTGTAATTGGTGATGATAAATACGGTGAACCAAGCGATCCTCTAAAACGCCTTGGGCTTCACGCTTATGAATTAAGTTTTGTGCATCCATTAACAAACAAAAAATATATCTTCAAAGCTCCAATGCCAGAAGAATTTAATAAGCTCTTTTAGAACTGATTTTACACATAAAAATGCACAAGCGAGTGCATAGGCATTCGCTTTTTTATTTGCTAGCGACATAGTTATGGTAAAATAAAAGCCATGAATGATGCCGTTTTAGAAGCTCATGAGATAAAATCGAAACTAAGACAAAAATTTAGCTTTTTGTTTGATGTTAGATCACTTTTTTACTATGTCATTTTACTTGTCGGGATTTGTGTCGCGTTTTTCTTTTCATCATTGATTAGTGAATACTTCACGACACCTTTTAGCGGAGACTATGCCCAACAAGCATACGCTTTTTATTACAACGCATATGACGATTGGTGGTCTTTCTTTAAAACAGGGAGTTTTCCACTTTATGATTCAAACACCTTTTTAGGTGCGGACAACATTCAAGCCAATACTTATTATGGTTTATTTACTCCGTTCTTAATCTTTTTGCTGATTTTCCCTCGTTCATTCCTTCCACACGCTATGGTTTTGATGTCAATTGGAAAACTAGTGTGTGGTGCACTTCTTTTTAGGCTCTATTTAAAGAAAATGGGCGCCAAAGAGGCGACAGCTAGAGTTTTTGCAATTGCTTATGCCTTTATGGGGTGGACAACCTATTATCTTTGGTTCTCTACATTCCTAGAAGTTGTAGCATTCTTCCCACTCATTCTTCTTGGTGTCGAAAAAGTCATTAAGGATAAGAAATGCTGGGTTGTTGCTCTCGGATTTTTCTGTATTGGCGTTGGTAACTATTTCTTCCTTTTAACCTTTGGAATTTTCGGTGTAATTTATGCTGGTTTTAGATTTTTCCAAACATTAAAAGAAAGAAAAGGAATTGAGCATTTACAAGTAATTGGTCTAGGTTTTGCTGGATTTTTCTTTGGAATTTGTATGTGCGCAGCGATTACATTCCCTGCTTTATTTTCATCGTTTAGAATTAATCGTGCTGAAACATCAAAATATCTACCAAATATTATTGAAGCTTTTAAATCTAAAGATGCTGGTACAGCCTTTAAGATGATTTTCACTTATTGGCATCCATATACCGTTTCTTACTATCAACCTAGTGTTGATCCAAACCTATATAATCCAAAGTGGTATTACTTCTGTTATAGTTTCCCACTTGTTTCTTATTTATTCCCTGCCGTCTCTGGGCGTTACGTAAACATTGTTCAATTCTCGCAATTTGAAAACGTCGGTTCGTCAATATTTATCTTCACACCTTGTATGTTGTTGATGATTCCTTCGTTAATTCGCTCATTTAAAAACAAAAAAGTATCACACTTCATTGCTTTACTACTTATTTTAGTGTGCTTATTTACCCCATTTGTTTATTGGTTATCAGGAGCATTCGCAAACTCATATGGCCGTTGGCAAATCGTTGTTTCAACGACTATGATTACGTTCGTTGCGTTAAATTTCGATCACCGAGAAGAGTTTAAAAAGTGGCAAATACTTTTATCTGGTGCATTAACCATACTACTTATGGTTGGCGCTTTGCTATTGGCTAATAAACTCATCGCTTTATATGCTCCAAGTGATACGGCGACTGAATATGTTGCTGGTGGCAAATGGTCATATCTTGTAGATTACACAGAGATCAAAGGAATAGTTATCTATCAGTTTGTTATTGTCGCGGTAGAGTTCCTTATTTTCTATCTCTTAAATAAGCCTAAATTTAGTCGTTTGCAGCCGATTTTGCTAGGACTTTTCTTAATTGTTGAAGTAACAGTTCAAGGAAATGCATACATTAATTTCCATTCTACTCAAAGTATGGAAGACGATGTTAACTGGGGATTGTATGATTTTAATATTCAATCGAATATCGTTAAAAAGATTAATGAAAATGATAAATCATTCTTTAGAATGAACACAACTAAAGCTGAAGAATATCACCCAAATCTAGGTTGCGCCGAGAATTTTAATGGAGTCTCGACTTTCCACACCTTCTATAACACTGAAGTTGATGACTTTGTTCATATGACTGCATTGACCAACCACGAGACTAGCTGGAGCGCAATAAACTTTGCAAAACACGCATATTTAGACGAATTTTTAGGAATTAAGTATTACATGACTGATGATACTGAAACGTCTTATTTGAATGCAGACGGAAGTATTTATAAGACGTTTGAACCAAATCTACCTTTGAACTATGAGCTAAAGGAAAAGGTGTCTGGCTACCGTGTTTACGAAAATACCAAACAGATTAACCTTGGCTTCTCAACCGATACTCTTTTCTATAAACACCGAAAAGAAGATGACAAGGTTCATAATGCCTTTTATCCAAGCGGTTATCTCGGATCATCGCTTTTAAGAAATGAAGCTGTATTCTTTGATGGAGTCATTCTTAATGATGACGATTTAAAAGAAGTTGTGAATGAGTATGATAGCATAAATGCAGTCGATGCTGTACCAACACTCGACGATGTCGAGATTGAGACACTTGGGTACTTTTACGGCACAACTTACATATCAAGGGATGAAAGCTCTCTTTACTTTAACCCAGATAAACCAACGAGTGCTTTTAAACCAGAAAATATTTATAACCCAGAAACAGACAAAGACGTTGATCCAACACGTTATCAAATCGTCCTAAAACCTACTGGTCCAACTTTCCCTATTGGAAGTGAGGGCGGATATTACATGATTGACTATCCATATGCCAGAACAGGTGGAAAGAGAAAAGATGCGGCAATTTGGTTAATTGATGAAGAAGACAAAGTCGTGTGCTTTGATGATGGAAGATATAATTCTGTTGCTTATAATGAAGGCGGTATCTACCGTGGTTTCTATAGCAAAACCCCAATAAAATACATTGTTATTTGTCCACTGAATATTGGTTGGGGTAACTTCGATTATCAAACTTATGCAACAATTTATTACCAACCTTGGGAAAAGGTTTTATCACGTTTCGATAAGGCAATAAGTAATCAACTAGAAAACGTGCACTATGAAACAAATAAGGCAACGTTTACTACAAACTATGAAAACAATAGATTTGTTTGTACCCAACTAGCTTATACAAAAGGCTGGAAACTAAAAGCTAAAGTCAATGGTGTTGAAAAGAATCTTAAGGTTTATAACTCACAAGGTGGATTTGTGGGATTTGTCGCACCAAAAGGTAGCGTTAGTTACGAATTAACTTACCAGACTGATGGATTGGTCTTGTGGAGCCTTGTTTCAACATTTGGTGTACTTGGTGTTGTTGGTGTAACTGTTGTTCCAATAATCATAAAAAAGAGAAAAGAAAAACGCTCCTCAAATTAAGCAAGGAGCGTTTTCGTTAAGCGTGATAAATTTTATAAACTTGGTTTTTACTAATCTCAGTAATTTCTGAGACTCTTTTAATAGCGTCTTTGGTGGACATGCCCATTCCAACGAAGTTTTTTACCATTTGGTAAATCTCTTCATTATTTAAGTCGGGTTTTACTTCATCATTACGTCCTTCGACTATTAGAACCATTTCCCCTTTTAACGTTGTTGGATCTAATTCAACAAGTTCACTTAATGGGCCACGAATGAATTCTTCATGTTGTTTTGTTAATTCTCTAGCAAGGCAAACTTGGCGATCACCAAGAATTTCAAACAACATGTTTAATGTTTTCATAATACGGTGTGGAGCTTCATAAAGAATAATTGTTTCTTTGCGTTTAATCATTTCTTGAAGCTCATTTCGAGCAATGCTCTCTTTTGCATTCAGAAAACCATGGAAATAGAAATGAGAGGTATCTAATCCAGAAGCAACTAATGCGTTAAGTCCAGCGTTAGGACCAGAGATGGTCGAAACGTTTATTCCATTCTGCAAAGCAAGCTGAACTAACTTTGCTCCTGGATCTGATATGCATGGGTAGCCGGCATCGGATGCATAAGCAACTTTTTCACCCGCTAATATTCTTGCAATAAGTTTTCCTGCTTCGCTAACTTCATTGTGTTCGCGAAGAGAAACTAGAGGTTTCTTAATATTAAAAAAGCTCAGCAATTTCCCGGTAACTCTTGTATCTTCGCAAGCAATAATATCTGCGTTTTGCAGAGTTTCTATTGCTCGAGGAGACATCTCTGAAAGATTACCGATCGGAGTTGCGACGAGATATAAAAGAGGTTTATCTGAATTAAAGTTCTGACTTCTCATTTCTTTTTTGTGCTTTTTTGTATTCTTTTAAATCAGCTAGTGGTAGGAAACGCACCTCATTTGGATTTTCAAGTTTTACAACTTTGGAAATAACGTTGATTGATGACAACTTGAATGTTTCTCCATCTTTTTCAAACATCGATCCAATTGGTGGGAATTCTTTCTTGAGTTCGCTATACGTATCGTCTTCAAATAATAAGCAGCAAATTAATTTACCGCAGTGGCCACTTAACTTTGGAATATTGAGTGAAAGCATTTGATTTTTCGCTCTATTAATAGAGATTCCTTCAATATTGCTTAAAAAGTGTGAACAACATAGTGGTAAACCACAGATACCAATTCCGCCTACCATTTTTGCTTTATCTCTCGAACCAACTTGGCGTAGTTCGATACGGCAGTGGAAACGTGATGCAAGAACCTTTAATAGTTCTCTAAAATCAACGCGGTCTTCTGCTGTATAGGCAATTGTTAGTTTGCTTCCATCTAATGCGTATTCAGCATCAATTGGTCTCATATCGAGCTCTAATTTGTTGATTTCAATCATCGAAATCTTCATTGCTTGCTTGGCACGTTTAATATTCTCATCATAGATGAGTAAATCGTCCTCAGTTGCGCGACGAATGATTGGTTTTAGTTCTAGTTCCGATTTATATTTACTGATTGGTTGAATCTCTCCAGAGACTTCGCCAACTTGTAATCCGCGAATTGATTCGGCAACAATTTTGTCGCCGACTTTTAAATCAGACATATCCGTACCGAAATAATAACCTTTTCCGGTTGGAGCGAATTTTATACTAACGTAGTGGGTAACTTCCATTTATTTAGCCCCCTTTGTAATTTCAAAGATAATGTGGTCTAGAAGAAGGGATGTATTAACGTTTAGTTCAAGCTTCTTCATTGATGACATAATAACTAGTAATGACTTATCAAGGTTTTTTAGTTTTTCTAACAAACCTTCATATATATTAGCATAACAAGTAAAAATAATTTCTCCATTTACCTGGAGGTTATTTAAATCTTGGAAAACTTGCGAAAGAAGTTTGAGGTACATTCTTGTTACAATTCCTGACTTCATTTTTGGCTCAACAAGACGTTGGCATGTGAAAATAGCATCATCTCGTGACATAAGCATTGCATTGAGCTGATCATTTAAAGCTTGTTTAGCTATGACAAAGTTTTCTTCTTCGATGTTATTTTTGATTGATTCTGGATCGTTATAAAAGATGGATAAAAGTTCAGCATCTTCCTGAAAAACACCAGCAGAAACCGCATCATTTATGATTTTTTTAACATTTATTGCTTTTAATCTAAACACTTGTGTACGAGAAATAATTGTTGGTAAAACCTTGGCCTCATTTTCAGTTGTTAGAAAAGCAAAAATGTTCTTTCCTGGTTCTTCAAGAAACTTGAGCAGCGAGTTTACTGCAATTGGTGTCATTGTTTCAACCAGGTGAAGAACATAAATCATAATGCCTTTGCTTTCGAGAGCTGTTTTATCAAAATTTGTAATAATTTTTTCAATATCGCCTTTCTTGATTCGATCTTTTTCTCCATCAAAAACCATCACATCAGGATAGTTTCCTTCATCAATTCGTGCACATGTAATACACGAGTCACATGCTAGTGGATTTGGTGAATCGCAAAGGATTGATTTTGCTAAAAATAAAGCAGTTTCCTTTAGTGGCATTCCTGGATTACCAGAAATTAAATAAGCATGAGAAAGTTTTTCGTTATGAAGAGCATTAACGAATGTTTTATAGATTGTTGGTTGATATTTTTCTAAATATTCCTTTATTTGCATCGAGCTAATCTATCTTTAATAGCGTGATAAGCATCCTGAACTACTTCATCAAACGGTTTAGAAGCATCAAGAACAACAAATCGTTCTGGGAAACGTTTTGCCAGTGATAAAAATGTTTGTCTAACGGAATCGTGGAAATCGATTTTCTCTAAATCTAATCGATTAACTTCACGTCCTTTATTTGCTGCAATACGAGCAAGTCCAATTCTTGGATCTAAGTCAAATAACAAAGTTAAATCTGGATAATATCCTTCGGTTGCGAATCGATTCATCTCTAAAATATAGTCAATTCCAAGACCTCTAGCTCCTCCTTGATAAGCAAGAGAAGAATCAAGGAAACGATCAGAAATAATAATTTTGCCTTCTTTGGAAAGTGGCCAAACTTTTTCAACAAGGTGTTGACGACGAGCAGCCGCATAAAGAAGAGCTTCTGTCACTGGATCCATCTTGGTGTTTTCTTTGTTTAAAATAACTTCACGAATTTGTTCAGCGATTGGTGTTCCGCCAGGTTCGCGAGTTAAAACGACTTGTTCGCCTTCTTGTTCTAAAAGTTTAACTACTTCTTTGGTAACGCTGGATTTGCCGCTACCTTCTGGTCCTTCAATTGTGACAAACATCTTATCTCCTCCTAAAACTTTTTTCTGCCTTCTAAGGCTTTGTTTAGTGTTAATGCATCTGCATATTCTAAATGCCCACCCATTGGTAAGCCGTTAGCTAAGCGGGTAACTGTAACGTTCTCGTTTTCAAGAAGATGAGCTAAATACATTGCCGTAACTTCACCTTCCATGGTTGGGTTAGTCGCAATAATCACCTCTTCTACTTGGTCTTTCTTTACTCTTTCAAGGAGTTCATTAATTCTTAGGTTTTCTGGGCCAACACCATTGATTGATGAGATGGCACCACCTAAAACGTGGTAGACTCCGTTGAATGTATTCAATGATTCAAAAGCCAGTACATCTCGACTATAAGAAACAACAAGGATTTGTCGGTGATTTCTTTCATTATCTCCGCAAATCTCGCATATTTCTTGTTCTGTAAAAGATCCACAAACCGGGCATTTATGTACTTTTTCTTGAACATTTTTAATCGCTTCTGAAAACTCCAAAGCATCTTCGTTTTTCATGTTTAAAACTGCATAAGCCATTTTCTCGGCTGATTTATAACCAACACCTGGAAGCTTAGCAAACGAATCAATTAATCTGTTGACGCTTTTGAGTTCTTTCATTTTTAGAATAATCCGCCGGAACGACCGGTAATAGCTTCGTTAATTTTTGCACTCTCAACATCAATTTGAGAATTTGCTTCATTGATCGCCATTGCAATCATTTCTTCGACCATTTCTTTATTGTCTGGATCAAATGCATCTGGATCAACATTAACGGATTTAACTGTTTTGTCACCTAAAACAACTACGGTAACCGCACCACCTTTTGAAACAGTGAATTCCTTTTTCTTTAATTCATCCTGGGCTTTTTGTAATTCACGCTGCATCTTTTGTGCTTGCATGAGCATTTGTTGCATATTCATCTTATTTGAGCTCCTCAATATTTATTTTTACTTCGCTTGCTCTTGGCAATTGCGAGATTTGACGTAAGTTATGGTAAGAAGTAACAAGTCGAACTGATTCACTACGTGAAACAGCATAAGTAAAGACTTCGTGACCAACCATTTTGCTTAGAATATCAGCAATCTTTTTACCATTTTCTTTGATGTTTGCTTTCTGTGAAAGTTTTTCAAAATCATATTCCAAAACAATCACATTTTTTGTAGCAATAAAGACTTTTCCATCTTTAATTAAAGCCACAATATCACCTAATGTAGGATGACCTAAATAAGAATCGAGTTCTTTCCAACGTGCGGATAAGGATTTACGAAGTTCTTTGTCGCCAGTGACCATCAATTTGATCATCATGTCATCATCGAGTTCATAACGATCCCCATCAGTTTCGACAACTTTCTTTTCTTTAGAATCGTCTTCGAATAACCAATCTGGTGCAGCTTGAGGTTCTGGTTTCTTTTCTTCGACTACTGGAGCAGGCGCTGGCTCAACTTTAACCTCAACTTTTTCCTCTTTAACAGCTTCTTGAACTGGTTGAGGAGTAGGTTTTACCTTAACTTCAGGTGCGGCCGTTGGCGCAGGTTGTTCGATACGTTTTTCCACCTTAGGTTCTTCAACAATTTGTCTAATAGGTGCAGGTTTTGCTGGAGTTTTGACGACTTTTTCTTCTTCAGAATCATCAGAAGTACAAAGTTTTAAAATAACAATATCAAACATCGTTTTGACGTTTGGTGCGGTTTTGAAATCAATTTGAGCACGTAAGAATGCACCAATCATTTCATTAACCTGTTTCATTGATAAAGCTGCTGATAAATCTTCCGCTTCTTCTTCGCTAAGAGTTGTTAATTCATCTTCGGATTTAGTTTTCTTAAGAATCAAAACATCCTTCAGGATTTCTAGAAGTTCAGCGGTCAGACGTTTTAAATCAACTCCACCTTCAGCGAATGCATTAATCCGAGCTAATGCTCTAGTCACATCTCCATTAGCAATAAATTTGATAAAACTAATTTTGTCTTCTTTGCTGGCTAAACCAAACAATGAATAAACATCATCGACGTTTAACGTATTGCCAGAGAAGGCTAAAACTTGATCAAGAATGCTTAAGGCATCACGAACTCCGCCATCAGCTAGTGCAATAATGGCACGAACTGCATCTTTATCGTATTCGATACCTTCCTTCTCTAAAATTTCGACAATTCTTTCTTCGATATCCGCATCACTTACTTTAGTAAAGTCATATCTTTGGCAACGAGAAAGAATTGTTGGAAGAATATTATGTGGTTCTGTAGTAGCTAAAATGAAAATAACATGTGCTGGTGGTTCTTCAATTGTTTTAAGAAGAGCGTTAAAAGCACATGTGGTCATCATATGAACTTCGTCAATGATGTAAACTTTATATTTTCCTTCAATTGGAAGGTAGTTGACTTTGTCAATTAAATCACGAACTTGCTCAACTCCATTATTAGATGCAGCGTCGATTTCAATAACATCTGGATGACTTCCGTTCGTGATTTCGACACAATCGGAACATTTGTTACAGATGTGTCCAATACCTTCCTGGCAGTTAAGAGCTTTGGCAAATAATTTTGCCATTGTGGTTTTTCCTGTTCCTCTAGGACCACAGAAAAGGTAAGCGTGAGCAATTTTATTTGTTGCTAATGCATTTTTAAGAGTTTTGACAATGTGTTTTTGTCCAGCGACCTCTTCAAAGGTTTGCGGACGATATGTTCGATAAAGTGCTTTATATGCCATAAATTAATACCGTTTTTGATTATACAATTTTTTGGGTAAGCATTAAAGAAGAAAAGACACGATTAATTAAAATTAAGATAGCTTTTATTATTTAATATAGAAAATACTTCGAAATCATCGAAAAGACTTTGTCTTACTTTGAGAATTACTATAGTTATGATATAATCACGCTGCTATGGAAACAAGTATGCTTAAACGTCTCGAAGCGACAAAAGTTCGCTTAGGAGAAGTCGATCAAGAATTAACAAGCGAGAATATCATGAAAGATCTCGCTAAATTTAAAGCACTTTCTAAAGAAAGAGCTAATCTTCAACCTGTTGTCGAGTGTTATGATCGATATTTAAAATTAGAATCTGATTTAAAAGACGCCGAAGTGATGATGGGTGATTCCGACCCAGAAATCAACGCTTTCGGTCACGAAGAACATAAAAGAATCCTTGAAGAAGAGGATAAATTAATCGAAAAAGTTAAAATCTTGCTCCTTCCAAAAGACCCAAATGATGATAAGAACATTATTGTCGAAATTAGAGGTGCTGCTGGTGGAGACGAAGGTAATATTTTCGCCGGTGATCTTTTTAGAATGTATGTTCGCTATGCTGAACATCAAGGCTGGAAAGTTCAAATGATTGAAGAAAATATTTCTGAAGCTGGTGGATATTCCTTAGTTTCGTTCATGATTAAAGGTGATTCTGTCTACTCCAAACTAAAGTTTGAAAGTGGCGCACATCGTGTTCAACGTGTTCCGAAGACTGAAGCTTCTGGAAGAATTCATACATCGACTGCGACAGTCCTAGTTATGCCAGAAATGGAAGACATTGAAGTCGAAATTAATATGGCTGATGTCCAAGTTGATACATATCGTTCACAGGGTGCCGGCGGACAAAACGTTAATAAAACTGAGTCTGCTGTTCGTATGACTCATAAGCCAACTGGCGTCGTTGTTTCATGCCAAACTGAAAAATCTCAAATTCAAAATAGAGAAATTTGTATGCAAATGCTCCGCGCTAAGATTTATGCCAAACTTCAAGAAGAACAAGAGGCAAAGATCGGCAACGAAAGACGTTTAAAAGTTGGTACTGGAGAACGTTCTGAGAAGATTCGCACTTATAACTATCCACAAAATCGTGTCACTGATCATCGAATCGGATTTACAGTCCAAAAATTAGATCGTGTGATGGAAGGCGATTTAGAAGAAATTATTGAAGCTCTAATTCACTACGACCAAGAAATGAAAATGCTTGGCGAACAACAATAAAATGACTCTTTTTGAAGCCTATCAAGAGGGCTTAAAATTACTAAAAAATCCAAAAAATGACGAAATAAATATTCGCAGTCTTTTGTGTGAAAATAATAATCTGAAATCCATGTCTGATTTCTATCTTCACAAAAATGAAAATATTAAGGATTTGCAGAGATTTAATCGAGAATTGCATAGGTTTTTAAGTGGTGAGCCTGTTCAATATATCACCGGAAAAGCATCATTTTTTGGAGATGATTTTATCGTTTCTAATGATGTTTTAATTCCGCGAAATGAGACTGAAGAAGTTGTTGACTATGCCATTAAAAAAATCAAAGAAAAATTTGGCTCTAAAAATATTTCAATTTCCGATGTTTGCGCTGGTTCAGGATGCATCGGATGTGAATTATTTTTGCATTCGAATGTTGATCATGTTTTTTTCTCAGATATTTCGGATAAAGCAATCGCTATTGCCAAACAAAACGCAGAGAAACTTGGTGTTAAAGGAAGTTTTTACGTTGCTGATGGACTTGATTATTTAAACCAATCAGTTGATGTCGTAATTTCCAATCCTCCTTATATATTAAAAAAGGAAGATGTAGATCAATCTGTTCTCGATTTTGAACCTAATCTTGCCTTATTCACTGATGAAGATTTAACGATTTATCGGAAAATTACTAAAAAAGCTGTTGAATTTGGTGTTCCTCTAATCATTTTTGAAATCGGTTATGACATAAAAGGAAAACTTGAGAAAATTTTTAAAGAAATTGCACCAAATTACTCTTTAGAATTTAAAAAAGACATCAATGACAAATTTAGAATTTGTTCATTAAGTAAAATTGACTAAAATATTTGATATGAAAAACATTTCTCAGAAAAACTTTAAACAAGGAAGCAAGATTCTCCAAAAAGGAGGATTAATTGCTTTTCCAACTGAAACCGT
>JAFSMX010000011.1 GCA_017447725.1 Bacilli bacterium | reverse complement strand
TCTTATTTCTTGTAGAAGGAGTAAGTATCACGAGCAATCATGACTTCTTCATCAGTTGGAATCACGACAACTTTAACCTTACTTTCTGGCTTAGATAAAACAACTTCTACTCCACGTTTTCCTTTGTTCAGTTCATAGTCAATTTCTAAACCTAACGCTGGAGCAATTTCACGGCAAATACTTTCTCTAATTTCATAGGAGTTTTCACCAATACCAGCAGAGAAGATAATGAGGTCAACTCCACCTAAACGAACATAGTATTGGCCGATGAAATCCGCAATACGTCGAATAAATAATTTATTCGCGAGTATTGCTTTTGGATCTCCAGCTTCCACAGCTGCTAATACATCACGGGAGTCATTAGAGACTTCACTTACACCTAAAAATCCACTCTTTTTATTGAAGATTTGATACATTTCTTCAACAGATTTTCCAGTGCATGCGCAGAGGTAATTCATCACGGATGGATCAAGGTCACCAGTACGGGTTCCCATCATGATTCCGCCAAGTGGAGTTAAGCCCATTGATGTGGCAACACATTTACCATCTTTAATGGCGGTGATAGAGGCACCAGAACCAATGTGACAGGAAATAATGCGTGGGTGCTTGACATCTTTTAAATATTTCAGAGCTTCTTGGGATAAGTATTGGTGGCTAGTTCCATGCGCACCATAACGACGGCAGTCATACTTTTCAGTGTATTCATATGGGATTGGGAAGACATAGTCTTGTGGTTCCATAGATTGGTGGAACGCGGTATCAAAAACAGCAACACTTGTGACATTTGGAAGAATCTTCTTAAACGCTCTAAATCCAACAAGGTGGGCCTTGTTATGAAGTGGGGCAAGAGGAATCAATGATTCAATCTTGTCTTCGGTGTCTTTATTAAATAACTCACTATGTGAGAAATACTTACCACCTTGAACGATACGGTGTCCAACCGCAACGATTTCATCCATTGATTTGATGATCTTCTTTTCGATTAATGCATCAACAACTAATTGAACTGCCGCAGCGTGATCTAAGATTGGAAGAACTTTCTTTTCACTTTGATCAGCCCATTTAATTCCGAAAATCGCATCTTCATGACCGATTCTTTCGGCATTACCGGAACATAACACTTTTTCTTCTGGCATCTCATAAAGTTTAAACTTTAATGAAGATGAACCAGCATTAACTGCCATAACTTTATCCATAGAATTTCTCCTTCAAAATTAACGTGAAAAATTATATCACTAATCAATGGAAATATCGATACATATTTAGAGTGATTTTTGCCAAATATCGTGGTAAAATAGCAACGTTCTTGTTTGTCATTTCGCGTAAATTAACGTAGGAAATGACAGGAAAGGTTACCCTTATGTTTCATAACGTTGCAACTTTTAAAAAGGAATTCACTGATCGACTCTTAACTAAGTATGGTACAAGTGTCGAAGAAGCACATATTTCTGAACAATTTGATATTTTAGGTGGAATGGTTCGTGACTACGCTGGTAAATACTGGCGAGATACCCGTAACCAAACCGTTGGTGGTAAAAAATCCGTTGTATATTTCTCAATGGAATTTTTAATTGGTCGTTTATTAACGAACAATCTCCAAAACTTAGGCATTTATGACATTGTCCATAAAGGTCTAGATGAACTCGGAATCGATTTAAATCGATTAGAGGATGAAGAAAGTGATGCCGGATTAGGAAACGGTGGTTTAGGTCGACTTGCCGCTTGTTTTTTAGATTCCATTTCTTCTTTAGGTTACGCCGTTCAAGGTAACTGTATTCGCTATGAATATGGTTTCTTCCGTCAACTGATTGAAAAAGGACGTCAATTTGAAGTCCCAGATCAATGGTTAACAAATGGATTCGTCTTTGAGGTTAGAAAACCAAAACACTCTGTTGAAGTCGTCTTTGGTGGTGATGTTGAAACCTATGTTAAAGAAGATGGCACATATGGATTACACACGATTAATGGAACACACGTTAATTCCGTTCCATACGATGTCTCGATTATTGGATATCGTAACAAAGTCGTCAACACTCTTCGTTTATGGAGTGCTGAACCAAGTGAAAAGAATCTTCCAAAAGGTGTTCCTTTTGAAAGCTATCTTAATACATTAAAAGAACTTTCTCATGGTCTATACCCAGATGATTCCACTGAACAAGGACGACTTCTAAGATTACGTCAACAATACTTCCTTGTTAGCAGTGGTATTCAATCCATCTTAAGAGGTCACTATCGACGATATAAAACGTTTAAAAACCTCGATAAATACGACGTTTTCCAACTTAATGATACTCACCCAATTCTTGCGATTCCTGAATTAATGAGAATCATGATGGATATGTATGGCTATGGCTGGGATGAAACCTGGGAGGTTGTCAAAAAGTGTTTTGCCTATACCAACCATACCATTATGGCGGAAGCTCTCGAAAAGTGGCCAGTTAACTTCATTCGTCAAGTCTGTCCACGTTGCTTAATGATCATTGAAGAAATTCAAAGAAGATTTAATGCATATCTACATGAAAACAATGTCCCAAATGATGTCCGTCAATCCGTGCAAATCATTAAAGATGGTCAAGTTCACATGACCAATTTAGCGATTGTTTCTTCATTTAGTGTCAATGGTGTAGCTAAGCTACACACTGACATCTTAATCCATGAAACATTCAAGGATTTCTATTATCTCTTCCCAGAGAAGTTTAATAACAAAACTAATGGTGTGACCCAACGTCGTTGGTTAATGTATTCCAACCCAAAACTGGCTGAAGCAATCACGAAACGTATCGGAAGTAAATGGACAACCGATATGGAAAATGAAATGGTGAAACTCCGCAAATTTGCGGATGATCCAATCTTCCAACACGAAGTGATGAAGATTAAACAAGAGAATAAAGACGCTCTGGTGAAATATATTAAGGAGAAAATGGATTTAGACATAGATCCAAAATCAATCTTTGATGTCCAAATCAAACGTCTCCACGCTTATAAGCGTCAATTAATGAATGTCTTCCACATCATCTATCTCTACCAGAGAATGAAAGCTGATCCAACATTCACCATTTACCCACATACATTTATCTTTGGTGCGAAAGCTGCTCCAAGCTATGTCTACGCTAAAAAGATTATTCAACTCATTCTTTCCGTTGCTGATGTTGTTAATAATGACCCAGATGTCAACAAGATGATGAAAGTTGTCTTCGTGGAAAACTATGGCGTTTCCTTAGCGGAAAAAATTATTCCAGCTGCTGATGTTAGCGAACAAATCTCAACTGCTTCTAAAGAAGCAAGTGGAACATCCAACATGAAATTCATGATGAATGGTGCTGTGACACTTGGTACCTTAGATGGCGCTAATATCGAAATCAAAGATCTCGCTGGAGAAGAAAACTGTGTCATCTTTGGTTTAACTTCAAGTGAAGTTCTCAACTACTACGCTAATGGTGGTTATAGTGCTTGGGATGAATTCAATAACAACAAGATTGTCCATGATGTTATG